>JASMTM010000016.1:0-4226 GCA_041694295.1 Petrotogales bacterium | reverse complement strand
CTTCGATTCCATTTTTTTTGAGTCTGTTTAATTTGTTTAGATTGCCTTCAAGGTTTTTAAGCAAATCCGTTTCGGTTATTTCAACGGAAAATTTCTCTCCTTCAATCCCATGCACCTTTAGAATTTCAATAATATCTTCAACGATATTTTCTCTCTGCAGTTCTTTAACAGAAAGATTTATTGTTATTGGAATATGAATTCCTGATTTTCTAAGTTCGTTTAAATCTTCACATACTTTGTTCTGGACGAACTTACCAATTTTATCAATGGATCCTGTTACTTCAGCTAATGGGATAAAAATTTCCGGTGAAACATAGCCACGTTTAGGATGTTTCCAGCGACATAAGGCTTCTAGTCTGAAAATTTTACCGGAGCTCATTTCAATTATGGGCTGATAGAAGATATCAAGTTGTTTTCTATCTTCAAATGCTTTAAGAAGATCCTGCTCCAAAGAAAGCCTTTCAGTCACATCAAGACTCTGTTCATGTTTATAGAAATTGTAAACCTTACCCGTCCTTTTTGCGTGGTACATTGCAACAGCTGCATTCCTCAACAAAGTTGGGAAATCCTTGCCATTTTCAGGAAACACAGCTATACCTATCGAAACAGAAACACTTACTGGCTGCCCATTTATCCGGAACGGATTGCTCATAACCCGGGAAATATTCTGAGCAATTCTTCTTGATACATTGTAGCCCGCGTCTAAAAACAGTAACACAAATTCATCTGCTTCCAATCTTACAAGAATGTCATTTTCACGAAGGAAATCCATCAATCTATTTCCAAAATCCTTTATTAAAGCATCACCAGAAAAATGACCGAAAACTTCATTTATGTGTCTGAATCTATTGATGTCGAGCTGCATTAATGAAAATTTTCGACCTTTTTCCTTTGCCCAGGTAATGTATTCACTGAATCTTTCTTCAAGAAATCGCCTGTTAAGTAAGTTGGTAACGGGATCATGCGTCGCGAGGTATTTTAGCCTTGTTCTTTCCTTTTTTATTTCTTCTTCCAAAGAAATCTTTCTTAGCAATACAGATACCTGTTGCCCCAGTATCTCGGCTGTTTCGATAGCTGTGTCATCAAAAGCATTCTTTTCCTTATGATTGTCCAGTGAAAATATTGCCAATATTTCGTTATCTATCACTGATGGTATGGAAAGTGTTGATTTAATTTCTTTTCCTTTTCTTGCCTTCATTAATTTTCGCCGGGTTTCTTTATCCAATCTATCATCAACTTTGTCTGGATTTATAATTTTGGGTTTGTGGCTTTTTCCATGCATAACTTCTTCTGGACTGAATGAAATGTCTTTAAGTGTATTAATGTCGTAGTTTATAGCATCAACAAAATGGTACCTGCCATCTCCTTTCTTTATAAGAAGACTACCCGATTCCGCGCCCGGTACTATCTCTACTGACCTTTTCAGTAATTCAGAGTATGTTTCTTCTGATAATTCTGAACGTAATATTTCATTAGTGGTTTCCCTCAAAATTTGGTGGAGCCTGACAAAATATTCTAATCTTGACTGATAATCCCTTTTCTCAGTAATATCTATCGCTATGCCGCCTATGAGTGGTTCTTTATTGTGTCTGTTAATAACAAACTTTTGTGAACTGTACAACCTCAGTGTTCCGTTTTTGTCGGGTACTTTTTCCTCACACTCTATGAGTCCTTTTTTAAGAGCCTTTCTATCGTTTTCCAAGAGAACATCGGCAATTTCTTTCGAATACAGCTCATGCGGTTTTTTCCCCAAATGACTTTCATCATGTCCAATTATTCTTCTAAAAAACTGATTCATAAAAATATATCTGCTGTTGTGGTCCTTTATAAAAACAGCTGCTGGAATGTGGTCAACAAAAAGTGAAAATAGATCTTCTTCATTTCCTAACTCTTTTCTAACCAGTCCAAGGGTTCTTCCTACATTTATTTTGTTCAACTTGAACGATACAAGATCAGCTAATGCAACAAGCTGGTTCTGCTCATGACTGTCATAAGCTTTATCCTTTTCCAGTAACACAGAAAATAATCCTTTAACAACACCCTGATACTCAAGAGGAAGACTGATAATTGCTTCTGAACTACTTTTTTTGAGTATTTCACAATCTTCACATTGTTCAGTACCAACAAATATATCTCTTTTCTCAACAGGATAAATAAAACATTTCGACTTTTCCTTTAATAACATGTCGTTCAGATCTTCCAGAGATATATTATTA
Source organism: Petrotogales bacterium (assembly GCA_041694295.1). Classification (GTDB taxonomy): domain Bacteria; phylum Thermotogota; class Thermotogae; order Petrotogales; family Kosmotogaceae; genus JASMTM01. Next base: position 2,010 of record JASMTM010000016.1, on the reverse strand, counting down.
ATACCTCTACTGTATTCGTCAATGATCTTTTTGTCTTTATTAATCATAAAGTAGAATACGCCCTGGTACTTACCTGTATCATAAAGGCTATCACAGAGTAGTCTCAAAACATCTTTTTCATCATTAAGGGGTACGATTTTTTGTTCAATATTTCGTACAACTCTGAAATCCTTTGCCAGGGTAAATTCTTTTCTTTTTTCCCTGGCCGAAAGATCTTTTATATTCTCTCCTTTTTCGTTTTTCTCATCCTTCATTAAAATAACACCACACATGTTGAAAATGCTTAGCAACAAAAAACGGCAGCTATAAAGCTGCCGATTTAAAGATTAATCCATCATCGTTAGGACGACCAGTAAACCAATTAAAAGTACAGCTCCTCCAAGGATCATAATCAGGACATTGGTATCGTGCTTAATCTCTTCTTCAGTTTTATGCTGTAATATAAACGATGCTGTTTGCGTTTTCCCTTCACTTACTGTGACTGTCATGCTGGCTGAATGATATTCCCATTTGGAAACTTCAATTTTATGTTGTCCTACACGGGCAAAATCTTTATAAGGTGTTGTTCCAACCATCTCACCATCAATATAAACAGAAGCATTGGGTTGACACGTAACTTCAATGTATCCATATGGATAGTTTGGTTTAAGTGTGTAATTTTTTGTGGTATAACCAGCTGAAACATGAACAATATCAGGACCGTAAACAAGATCCTTATCATTTTCCAAATAAATCCAGTGATCTCCTATTTCCAGATCGACTGTTACGGGATTGGTTCCTCTTGGTAATCCATCAACATAAACTGTGGCGCTTCTATCGGCATTTATCTGGAACGATCCCATTATAGGGTTGTAATTGGCAAAAAAGTATGTGTATACGAAGTTCCAGTTCTGATTCGTCATGGAATTCTGTATTACACCCTTAAGACTCCTTACATCATTCATTAGATATGGAAATGCAATTGAACTAAACTGTGAAGTAACAGAATCGAGGAACGGTAACGGTTCATCTGAAGCAACTATAAGAATTATTTCCCTTCCACGGTCAGAATTTACTTTTAAACTGTAGTTTGTAGAAGACCTTTCTGTCGGTAACGAATATGTTTTACCGCCCTTCATGAAATTATTCTGATCGTATTTATTTGGGAACAGAACATCGACTCTTCCATTGGGCATAATATCAAGAATCGCAACATAGGCGTCCTCACTTACACTAAAACTCAGGTTAAGAGTTTCTCCTATGTAGTATGAACCGGGCATTGATTTTTCCGTATTAACTTTGACATCAATTGACTTATCCGTTGGTCTAATAATAATGTCTCGAGGATTATAGGAAACACCGGTAATGGAGAAAGCACAAATTGATAGAGACAAAATTAGCACCAAAAAAACTATCAAACGTCTCATGATCCCACCTCCTAAATAGAATTTTTTATTCCATTAATCGCTTTTTCAATAATTTCTGCTGAATTCACCAATTTATCATGCTCTTCTTCTGAAATATTCAGGGGTAGTATTCTCTCAATACCTCTCGAACCAACAACGCTCGGTACGCTAAAGGGGATATTTATCATTTTATCAAATTTATTGTGTACGGTTGAAACAGTAAGAACCGAATGTTGATTACCAGCGATAACTTCAAGTATTCTTGAAACTGCCAACCCTATCCCGAAACAGGTAGATCCTTTCTTCTGAATTATTTGATATGCAGCTTTTTTTGTCGATTCGAATATCTCCTTCAACGCTATTTGACCGGGACAATCTTCCTTTTTACATTCTTTGCAATACGATTTGATAGGAGTTCCACCAATATTGGCTGTTGACCAGCTGGCAATTTCACTGTCTCCATGTTCTCCCAGCACATAAGCATGTACGCTTCGTGGATCAAGTTTACAGTGCTGGGCTATATTTTGTCTCAGTCTCGCTGTATCAAGTGTTGTTCCCGAACCAAAGACACGATCACGTGGTAATCCTGATTTTTTCCATGCAACCCAGGTAAGTACATCAACAG
>JASMTM010000015.1:0-13365 GCA_041694295.1 Petrotogales bacterium | reverse complement strand
AACGAAGAAAATATTTCTCGGAATTAAAAATTGTGATCTTCAAGCAATTAAATTGCTTGATAGAGCTTTACTGAATAATGATTACGTAGATCCCGTTTATCGTGAAACAAGGGAAAACACTCTAATTATCGGGGCTGACTGTACCGATTTTACTACTGCCTGTCATTGTGTTCTTCAAGGCAATGAACCCTACCCTCAAAAACCATATGACATTTCACTTTCAATGATTAGCGACAGGATGATTTTAAGTCACGGAAGCGAAAAAGGGGAAAAATTCCTGAAGCTTGTTGAGAAGAATATAGAAACTTCCAAAGAAAATGAGTCAATACTGAATACCCTTAACAACAAAAGAGACGATCTTCGCAGAAGGCTTGAAATACTCAACAATCAGTGGTCTCAATCCATTTCAAAAGAGAAACTCAATTTGAATAAAAAAGATCTTGTCGATTCGTGTATTGAATGTGGTGGGTGTAATTTTATCTGTCCCACCTGTTATTGCTTTCTTATGAATGATCAATCTACTGATAAAAAGCCTTCTTTGGTTCGCACATGGGATGGCTGCCAGCTAAAGGGTTATGCCCGTGTAGCAGGTGGAGCAAACGCCAGAGAGAACCTGTATCAGAGATTTAATCATCGATACGCATGCAAGTTCAAATATATGCCCGAACAGTTTGATATCAGCGGATGTACTGGCTGTGGCAGGTGCATAGACGTTTGTCCTGCGCAAATAGATATAAGGGATGTTATGAGATCAATGCGAGAACAGGCGGTGGAGAAATGAACAAAACAAATGTCTTTCAGCGTATAGAAACCAAATGCACTGACATAATCGAAGAATCACCGACTATAAAGACCTTTGTTTTAGATTGCGGTGGAGATTTTGACTTCAAAACTGGACAGTTCGTTGAAGTTGGTTTACCGGGTGTTGGAGAGGGTCCTTTTACCCCATCTTCTTCGCAATACGAAAAAAATCCTATTGAGATTTCAATTATGAGGGTTGGATTTATGACAGAGAAAATCCACAACATCAAAAAAGGAGCTACTGTCACCATTAGAGGACCTTACGGAAATGGCTATCCCCTTGAAGAGTTCAAAGGCAAACATGTACTCATAGTTGGTGGCGGTGTGGGTCTTGCTCCCTTGAGATCATTACTTCTGACTTTGATCCATGACATCGATGAATACGATGGAATAACAGTTTGCTTCGGAGCAAGGACGCCAAAGGATCTGATCTATAAAAACCAGCTTAAAGAATGGGATAAAATTAACGCGTTAGATCTTCATCTTTCTGTTGATAAAGTACCCGAAGATCAAAAGTGGGACGGTAAAACCGGGGTTGTCACAACACTTCTTAAACCGTTATCCCTCAATCTCAAAAATACTGTTGCGGTTGTTTGCGGTCCACCAATAATGATGAAATTTTCCACTTACACGCTGAAAGAAATAGGTTTTAAAGATAGAGATATTTACCTTTCCATGGAAAGCAAAATGTATTGTGGCGTTGGGCTTTGCAGACACTGCACCATTGAAAAATATTTTGTTTGCAAGGATGGACCCGTTTTTACATATGATCAGTTTGAGAATCCGGAGGGTATCTGGACATGAAGCGACTTTTTATTGATACAGAGAAACTCCTGGAATTAAATCCAGGTGATATTAAATGTGAATATTTGTATCATGGAGAAAACAATGGATTACTATCGATTATAGAAATTGCTGAATTTGCTGTCTTCTGCCGACAGTGTCCGGAAGCTCACTGTGTAAAAGCCTGTCCAAAAGATGCCCTTGAGCGTCAACCGGATGGAACGGTAAAACGTTACAACCTCAGATGCGTTGGTTGTAAGTCATGCGTTTACGCATGTCCTTTTGGAACGCTGTTCCCCGAAACCATCAATTATGTAACAACACATTGCGATTACTGTCTGGAACAGATGGAAAAGAATCCAGAATATAAACCACTTTGTGTTGAAAGTTGCCCAAACGATGCAGTTAAATTTATTGAAATTGAGAAAGAAAATCCCGAGGAAGGAATATTTGTTGTAGGAAAGCATTTAGCGGTGAAATCAATGAACTGGCGTTTCAAGGAGGGAAGAGTACTTTGATAGTCTTTTATTCATTAATCTTTCCTGGCGGAATATTTGCTCTGATTGTTGGAATGATGGGTTGGTGGATTGAACGTAAAGTAACTGCTATGGTACAGCATAGAGTAGGTCCCCCATGGAATCAGAATTTTTATGATGTTTTCAAGTTGTTCGGTAAAGAAAGTATTGTTCCCAAAGAATCGGCATCATTTTTGTACATTGCTTCGCCAATAATCGCATTTGGTTCATGTCTTACCCTTTCTGTAGTGATTGGCGTTCCCGTTTTTTTGGGAAGAATATTTGCAGGAGATATCATTCTTGTTATTTACTTGCTGACAATAACAACTGCGGCGATCTTCCTGGGAGCATCGGCATCTTCAAACGTTTTTGCCAGTGTTGGTGCTAGCCGAGAACTAAAAATGCTCCTCGCAGATGAGCTGGTATTCATAATGATTGTTTTGGTGCCAATCATTAAATCGGGTTTTTCGTTCAATTTGAGTACAATTTTTGAAGGAGCCCCTGCAATATTTTCAGTATCCGGAATAATTGCTTATTTACTGGGCTTAATAACCATCCAGGCAAAATTGGCTATACAACCTTTCGATTTAGCAGAGGCTGAAACCGAACTTGCAGGCGGTGTTGAAATAGAATATTCAGGTGTCCTTCTTGGGATATGGAAACTCACCAAGGGCGTTGAATTTTTTGTGCTTCCACTGCTTTTGAGCGTTTTATTTTTTGGTGTTCCATCATCTTTAAATATAATGAGATTTGTCTGGATTGCCATATTTTATTTGATTACCCTAGTAATACTTATAGTGCTAAAAAATGTAAATCCAAGGGTAACGATAAAGAGCATGCTCAATTTTTTCTGGAAGACAATGGCTCCACTGGCATTAGTAGCAGTTGTCCTTGCTTTATTGGGGGTATGATGATGGGTTTATTCAACAGAGTACTTTCAAAATCAATATGGGTATTTCACGCCAGTGCTTCTCCATGCAACAATTGTGATATTGAAATACTAGACCTGTTGACACCTCGTTATGATCTTGAAAGGTTTGGTATAAAGCTTGTAGGTTCAGTAAGACATGCAGATGTACTGCTCGTTACGGGGATAGGTGGCTGCAAAATATCTGAAAGGGTTAAGAGAATCTATGAACAGGCTTCAAAACCATTTTTTGTTGTAGCCGTGGGAACATGCCCTACCGCTGGTGCTACCTTTAAAAACGGTTATACCAATTGTGGCCCCATGGAAGAGATAATCCCTGTTGATCTATATATACCCGGGTGTCCACCGAAACCAGAAACAATGATCGCCGGAATTGCTGAACTCATTGGGAGGCTGAAGTGATGAACAGCGAACGACTGGACAAGTTTTATAGAGTAATTGAAGAAAACGGAAAAATAATTTCTGAGAAGAAAAAAAGAGTGTACTTTGAAGTCAAAGCGAGTAACATAAAAAAAGTCGCCAGTAAACTATTTGAAATGGGACTCAGGCTTTCTACAATGAGTGCAATAGAAAACAAAGATAATTTTGAAGTAATATATCATTTTTCGGATGATTCTACGGGTTATTATTTTTGTCCGAAGGTTTTTGTCGAACTTAAAAAGCCAATTGTTCCTTCAGTTGCAAACGAAATAAAGGGAGCAATCTGGATTGAAAGGGAGATACACGAACTTTTTGGAGTTGATTTCAAAGGACATCCAAACCTAAAACCTTTACTAAAGGAAAATATAGATACGTTACCGGAAACCCCATTAAGAGCAAAGAGGCGATCTAACGATGAGTGAAGATTTTAATCTACCTGTAGGTCCATTTCATCCTTTATTAGAAGAGGCAGAGTTTTTTAAGATACATCTCGATGGTGAAAAAGTGAAAGATATTGAAATGGAAACGGGATGGATGCACAGATCCATTGAAAAAATATCTGAACAGGGAACCTTTGATCAAACCATATTCACCGTTGAAAGAATCTGCGGTATTTGCTCAGCATCACATCCTTTTGCATGTATTAACGCCTTTGAAGATATTACCAAAATAGACATTCCGTTGAGGGCTCGATACATAAGAACCCTTATTGGTGAACTTGAGAGAATACACAGTCATCTATTATGGCTGGGCCTGGCAGGACATTTCATTGGTTATGACACGCTCTGGATGTGGTCCTGGAAATACAGGGAACCGCTGCTTGAAATAATCGAAAAAATTACAGGAAACAGAAATCATTATGGAATGTTCCGGATTGGCGGAGTTCGTAGAGACTACGATCCATCACTTTCAGATGAATTGAACGAAAAACTCGACATGGTTGAAAAAAAATTGAACATGGTTGCCAAAGCAGCCATGGACGATCCTGTACTTAAGAGCAGACTGGTAGGTGTTGGCGTTCTCACAAAGGAAGAAGCAATAAATTTCTGTGCGACAGGACCTACAGCCAGAGCGTCAGGAGTAAATATAGATGTAAGAAAAGACGAGCCATACGCAGCATATGATCTTATAGATTTTGACGTGATTACAGTAAACGATGGAGACGTTTTTGGAAAGACAGTTGTAAGAATTCTTGAGATGCTTGAAAGTGTAAAAATAATACGCGCTTGCATAGAAAAACTGAATACAGTTAAAGGACCAATATACAATGATGTAAAAGAAATACCAGCAGGTGAAGGTATAGGCCGACATGAAGCACCAAGAGGAGAGGTATTTCACTATATAAGAACAGATGGCTCAAATAGGCCTGTAAGACATAAAATAAGAGCTCCCAGCTATGTGAACATACCTACATACATGGCAACCTGTGTGGGAGAAGATCTTTCTGATGTATTGATAACACTTGCAGCAGTTGATCCCTGCTATTGCTGTACAGAAAGATCCGTTAGAATGCTGGATGATAATAATAAGGAAATCACAAATGATCTTTTGTCACGTTCACATAAGAAGACAGAAAAATTAATTGAAGAACTGGGGGAAAATGAAATATGGAAGCAATTGTAAATCCAGTTTCATTCCTAATCTTTCTACCATTGTTAATAGCACTGATTGACCTTCTAATACCAGCCAGAACCAGTAGGTATCTGAATCTTCTGGCATGTCTTGTATTACTCGGTTCTTTAATCGCTTTCTACGGAATAGTACCTGAAAGTGTAAGTTTTGGTGAAATCTTATCACTTTCTATGGATGATTTCGCATACTTTAGTTTGTTATTTGTTCAGATTCTTGGTGTAATATTCTCCATATATCTAATTGGAAATGAAAAAAAGAATCTTGCTATCTATTTCATGATTTCCCTGACTGTTATTAATGGCACACTTGTTGCAAGCGAACCGATACCATTTATTGTGTTCTGGGGCCTGTCAGGACTTATGCTTTACCTTTTTGGTATAACAAAGAGAGAAGGAGCTTCCTCATCAAAGAAAGCACTCATGCTTTCTGGAATTTCTGATTCATTGTTGATTTTTGGCTTTTTCATGATTGCTGGAGTAATGGGTGGTTCCTTTTCAATATTTAATCTTCAGCCAGAACTAGATAATGGTTGGACAATAACTGCCTTTATTTTCGTTGCTTTTGCTGCATTTACAAAAGCAGGAGCTTTTCCAATGCATATCTGGATCCCATCTTATTGTGAAAAAACATCAATCGAAGGAACATTTATTTTACCGGCGTCTTTCGATAAGATTCTTGGAATATATCTGTTTGCCCGTTTAATGTGGAATGCAAAACTTATTCCTGGATCGCTACAAATCATCTTTGCATTGCTGGGTGCCTTTACTATTATCGCCGGTGTCATGATGGCTTTAATACAACATAATGGCAGAAAACTACTGGGTTACCATGCAGTAAGCCAGGTAGGATATATGATACTGGGGATTGCAACGGGCAATCCTGTTGGAATTATCGGTGGGCTACTACATACGGTAAACAATGCCATTTACAAATCCGGATTGTTTATGGGCCTTGGAAACGTTGAACAATCAGTTGAAACTACAGATCTTGATAAACTCGGGGGATTATCTAAAAAGATGCCCGTAACGTTCTGGGGGATGTTGATAAACGCTGTATCTATCTCCGGGCTGCCACCTACAAATGGTTTTATATCAAAATGGCTTATATACAACGGTTTACTGCTGGCAATAGCTCAAGGAACGTTTCCCACTCAATTAATTCTAACCATCTGTCTTATCATGGCACTATTTGGTAGTGCCCTTACCTTTGCCAGTTTCATGAAGTTAACTTATTCAATTTTCCTTGGAAAATCTTTTAGAAAAACTGAAGAGATTAAAAAAGTAAAAAAGGCACCAGTTATTGCTCTTTTGATAAATGCTTCCCTATGCGTTTTCATAGGTGTCGCCTGGAGGATTTTCCCTGTCAAAATGCTGAGCAATATATTTGGTCAAACTACACTATCTTATGGTGGTTATTTTTCAATAACACAGTATCTGGGTGTTTTCACGATAGTAGCAATTTCAGGAACCTTACTGTATCTGCTGTTCAAACGTATAAGATTTGATTCGGCATATGTGGGAGGTCAACCTGATTCTCCATCTTTCAGGGTTAGCGGGGTAAGTTTCTTTAACGAAATAAGGGAAATGGTTCCCTTAAAGAGTATATACAGAGCTGCAGAGAATAAATGGCTCGATATATACGAATTATCCAGAACAGTGGTAATGAAGCTTACTTTTCCTTTAAAGAGGCTTCATACCGGTGAACTATCGTTTTACTCATTGTGGATCACGATTGGTTTCGTCATCCTATTAATCGTACTGATGTGAGGTGATCTATTGTGCCTGTTGAAGGCTGGCTCTATTTTCTAACAGCTTTCATGATATTCGCTTCAATAGTTGCTCTTGAACTTACTGACCTGCTTTCTTCGGTTATTTCCGTTGGAATGGTTGGGCTATCGGTAGCACTTGCTTTCTTGTTTTTGCAAGCTCCTGATCTTGCTCTGGTCCAGTTTGTTTATGAAATAATTGCAGTAATTATTTTGATATTACTGTTGAAAGCATCTGAAGAGCGTTATGAAAAAGTAAAAGAAGGAAAATTTTCGTATTATACAAAGTTGATTGCCATACTTGCCGTTTTGATTCTTGTGGCACCGATTTTCTCAGCCCTTCCAGACTTTGGAGAACCTTTGATGAATGTTTCAGAAAGATACCTTCAAGAAGGTGCAAAAGAAACAGGAGCTGCCAATCTAGTAGCCTCAGTTATTCTTGATTACAGAGTTTACGACACTCTGGGAGAAGCAACTGTGCTTTTTGTATCAATTCTGGGGATAGTCACCCTGCTCAGACACAAAAAGAAGGTGAAACATGATGAATGATAAAAAGGGAATGACCCTTATAGTTAAAACAATTACGCGTTTTACAGTTTGGCTAATCATGCTTTATGGCATATATCTAATTGCGCATGGCCACCTTACTCCCGGAGGCGGTTTTGTTGGAGGTCTTGTAATTGCTCTTTCTTTTATACACTTGACACTCGCATTTGGCAAAGATAAGGAAGTTAAGGTGCCTGGCATTCATCTTTCACATTCTTTAGAAGCTGTTGGTGTTCTCATCTATATTGGTCTTGGAATAGTTGCTATGGTAGCAGGATTGCCCTTCCTTACTAACTTTATTGGTAAAGGAAGCCTTTTTGATTTGTTCAGTTCGGGTACAATTCCCATTTTAAATTTTGCAATTGCTCTAAAAGTCAGCACAGGCGTATTTCTTGCTTATCTTCTTCTAGTACTGATTGAGCACGAAGACGAAGAGGAGGAATGACACCATGAATTTGTACATGATGAGTTTTGCACTTTTTCTGGTTGGTTTGTATGGGGTACTAGTAAAAAGAAATGTTGTCAAGGTGATAATTGGAACGGGAATAATGGGTTATGCCGTAAACCTTTTCCTTATATTAATTGCCTATAAAGAAGGTGCAACTTTCCCCATACTGCTTCCAGGTAAAGAACAAACAATAATGGTTGATCCGTTGCCTCAAGCACTGGTTTTGACATCAATTGTTATTGAACTTGGGGTTACAGCAGTGCTTGTAGCCCTTGCTATAAATATCCATAGAAAATATGGAACCTTTGATCTGAAAAGCATAAGGAGGCTAAAGGAGTGATTGCATCTTATTTTGTCATCATACCTTTAGTAACAGCGTTTTTAATCGTACTATTTGGAAGAAAAGCTGAAAAAATTGCTGGTTATCTTTCACTGTTTGCAACTATAATCTTAATGTGGCTTTCTGCACTTCTTTTCCCTATAATAAATATTCAGGGAGCCATTGTATACCAGCTTTCTGACTGGAAAATTCCCTATACAATTTCCCTTGTAATTGATCATCTTTCTGCCTTTATGATGATAATAATTTCACTTATTGCCTTGTTGAGCATAATATATTCCATTAACTACGTTAAGAAATTCACTTCAAACTGGGGATATTATTCGCTTTTCATGCTCTTGCTGGCAGGATTGAATGGAGTAACAATTACAGGAGATCTTTTCAATTTGTTTGTATTCATGGAAATTGCATTGATTGCTACTTATGCTCTGGTTGCATTTCAAGGCAAAGCCGAACATTATGAGGCGTCCTTTAAATATGCCATTATGGGATCGATCTCTACTACTTTAATACTGTTTGGCATTGGATGTGTTTACAGCATGACATCTTCTCTAACGATGATGCAAATTTCTGCAAGATCAGGATCAACCGCTGGCCTTTACCTGGTATCTGCTCTGTTTTTAACAGGGTTTGGTCTCAAATCAGCCATGTTCCCTTTACATTCATGGTTACCTGATGCACATCCTTCAGCTCCATCACCTGTATCTGCAATGCTTTCGGGAGTGTTGATAAAGGTACTAGGAGCCTACGCCATAATTAGAGTTTTTTATATGGTGCTTGAACCATCAAAAATGGTCAATGAAGTACTACTACTCTTTGGAACGCTTTCCATGTTTGTAGGTGCAATCATGGCAATTGCCCAGAAAGATATCAAGAGAATGCTCGGCTTTAGTAGTGTAAGTCAAATGGGGTATATATTGCTGGGTATCGGTCTTGCCACTCCTCTTGGTTTCTTTGGTGCCATTTATCATATTTTGAACCACGCAGTTTTGAAAAGTCTGCTTTTCCTCGATGCTGGGGCAATAGAGGAAATGGAAGGCACGAGAAATCTTGAAAAGATGCAGGGTAATACCGAACCTATCACTAAATCAACAACATACATGGGAGCTCTCGGAATTTCCGGTGTGCCACCCTTTGGAGGTTTTTTCAGCAAGTTAATTATAATAGTAACTGCAATATCCTCCGGAAGATATATCTATGCAATAATCGGACTTATTGTTGGAGTAATGACCCTTGGATATTATCTAGGAATGCTCAAGAAAGCATTCAAAGAAAAGAAAGAACCCAAAAAGATTGGCATATCACTGAAAATTTCGCTGGTCATTTTGGCCTGTCTTACTCTGGTTACGGCATTGTTGTTTGTGCCGGGACTTCGAGAAGGATTTCTCAATAAAGTGGTTGATTGTATAACCGACAGAGAAGCCTATGCAGCTTTATTCAAGGTAGGTGCAGGCTTATGAAGCTTACATCTTTAAGCAGAATATATGTATTTATTCTTACATTTCTCGTATGGATTTTTATAACATCCTTTACGGACGTTCAGGAAATCGTTGCCGGTCTTGTGATAGCTTTATTTGTATCGTACATTTCAGGTGGAATTTTACTTAAAACTGGAAAGAGCGTTATCGTTGAGAAAGCATTCTTTTTCTTACTTTACATACTGTTGTTGTTCTGGGAAATGCTGAAGGCAAATCTGCATGTTGCAATGATTGTAATAAATCCGAATTTACCAATTAAACCCGGTATTGTAAAGATACATACAGATCTGAAGGAAGATTCATCCATAACAGTTCTTGCAAACTCCATAACGCTTACACCTGGTACATTAACAGTTGATGTTGACAAGGATGAGAGTTCCCTTTACATACACTGGATAACTGTTGAGTCCTACGATGTTGAAGGATGTACAAAAGAAATCGGAGGACGTTTCGAACCTGTCATCAGGAGGTTCATGAGATGAATAAAACGCTGAGATGGGTTATCGGTTTGGTCGTGGTTATTGCATTTTTTGTAATTAATTTCTTTGTTTTAGAACTGGCATTTGCCGCAAGGTTAATTAATATTCTTCTTGCAAGCGCTCTAATGGTAATATTTAGAGTCATGTTTGGCCCTTCAGCTGCAGACAGAATTGTAGCTGTTGATATCTTTGGAATTCTTATCGTAGGTTTACTGGCAATACTGTACATACATACTGATGCTTCTTTCTTCCTTGATATAGCCATGGCCTGGGCTTTGCAGAGTTTCATTGTCTCCCTGGGTCTTGCAAAATTTCTGGAAGGGAGGCGATTGGATGATTAGGGAAGTAATTGGTTACATTTTAATAGGATTTGGTTTGGCTTTTGATTTCTTTGGCGCTTTGGGACTGGTTAGACTGCCCGATGTTTACAACAGACTCCAGGCAGCAACCAAGTGCGTTACCTTTGGTTCTGCAGGTATTTTGCTTGGTGTGTTTGTAATGAAAGGATTTACAGCAGGTGGATTCAAGGCTCTTATTTGTATGATATTCATATTGCTTACATCGCCTGTTGCAGCCCACGCAATATCTCGCGCAGCATACAGAAGTGGTGTTAAAACAGCAGATAGTACAGTAATTGACACCTATGGAAAGCACCTGAAGGGAGGAGAAAACATTGAAGACGCCAAAGATTCGTGAAGTGCTCGAAGCAGTAAACAATATCTTCTCCAGGCGGTTTACTTCAACGTTTCCTGCAGGAACCTATGAACCGGTTAAAACATACAGGGGAAAGCCAAAATATGATCCGGATATATGTGTGGGTTGTGGAGCATGTGCACAAGTATGTCCCGCAAAAGCCATTGAGATTGTTGATGACAAGAAAACGAAGAAACGTACTCTCACCGTTAAATATACTGATTGCATTACCTGTGGACAATGTGAAGAGAAATGTATAGTAGACGGAGGAATTAAGCTTACAACAGACTATTTAACAGCTACGTTCTCTAAGACTTCTGTTGAGAACTTCAACAGTGTAGAAAAAGAGATGCTCGTTTGTGAGCATTGTGGAGAACTAATAGCTCCAATCGATCAAATACGGTGGTTAATCAGAAGACTGGGAGCCTATTCATATGGTCATCCCACTCTGATTATGATGAGACAACTTGATACAGGTTATCCTCTTGCTTCGTTAAAGCCAAAAGAAATTACGAGAAGAGAAGAATTTTTTGAAATACTTTGTCCCAAATGCAGACATACGGTAGTAGTAAAAGATGCCTTTGAATGATCTATCTTTTTTGAATCATGAAACGCTATTTGCCGGATTGGGAAATTCTTTGAGAAAAGATGATGCCGCCGGATTGATACTTCTGGATAGACTATCTTCTGAACTTAACAGTAAACGCTTTTCTTTTATTAAATGTTATCAGAACCCTGAAAATTACTTTGATCAATTGACCAGAGGATATGAGAATATTGTTTTCCTGGACAATTCAAAAAGCCTGGAAACTGATTGGAAGTTGATGAAAGCAGAGGAAATTGATGATTTTTCCTTTTCCACACATACCTTTGGGTTGAGCACGATAATCACTTTTCTGAATAACCAGTGTAATTCAAATATTTTCCTTGTAATAATGAAGGTTTATAATCTTTCATTGGGAAAGGGAATAAGTGAAAAAGTAGAGACTACAATTGAATCGATTGTCGGGGAGATTAAGAAAAATGTCAATGTTTGAAGTAAAATTGGATGGTATTGTACAGGGTGTAGGATTCAGACCCTTTATTGCAAAACTGGCAAAATCAATGGATCTTAAAGGAACTGTTGAAAACAGAGAGACCGGGGTCGTTATAATTCTTGAATGCGATGAAAAAAATTTACGTAGCTTTATTGAACGCATTGAAAAAGAAAAACCTGCTCCCGCTAAGTTAAGCAAAATCACTTTTCGTTACAAAAAAGGCCAGAACGGATTTAGAGAATTCACCATTAAAAAAAGTGAAAAAAAGGGGATAAATACCACCCTTTTCCCTCCCGATATTGCCATGTGCGATGATTGTGTCAATGAGATGCTCTCGGAAGAAAATGAACGTTACAGATATCCTTTCACCAGTTGTGCACAGTGCGGACCTCGATTTTCAATAGTCAGTGGATTACCCTACGACAGACCCTTTACAACAATGAAGGAATTCCCCATGTGTGACAAATGCAGTAACGAATACAATGATATTGAAGACAGAAGATATCACGCTCAAACCAATTGTTGTGATAAATGCGGACCTCATTATTTTTTTCAGAAAACGAAAGATGATGAAAAATTATTTGGAAAAGAGGCCATTGATATTATTCTTGATATAATTAGAAAAAATGGGATTGTTGCTGTAAAAGGAATCGGTGGATTTCATCTTGTATGTCAACCCAATAAAATTGCAGTAAAACGATTGAGAGGAAAAAAACAGCGCCCCGTAAAACCCTTCGCTTTACTTGCAAGAAACATCCAGACTGTTGAATCCTTTGCTTACATAAACGATTCAGAAAAAGAAATACTTCTTTCTCCAGCAAGACCAATTGTTTTGCTCAGGAAAAAGTCATCTACTTTTCATAATGTTGCGCCGGACATTGATCGTGTTGGAGTTATGTTACCCTATGCTGGGATACATCATCTTTTGTTGGAAGAGTTTGCCGTTCTTATTGCAACAAGTGGCAATGTATCAGGAGAGATTATCTGCGCAGATAATCATGAAACGCTTAATAAACTAAGTAATATTTGTGATGGTTTTTTAATTCATGATAGGAATATCTTGAATAGATGCGATGATTCAGTGCTCAAACCTGTAGCGAACGATTTTATTTTTATAAGAAAGTCGAGAGGTTTTATCCCAGAAAAAATAGAAACCGGAAACAGTAACAGTAAAGAAATCCTGGCATTTGGCGCGGATATGAAGGCAGGATTTGGTTTCCTACGAGAAGGAGATTTCTTAGGAAGCCAGTATTTGGGAGATCTTTCTTATAAGTCAAATCAGGAAACTTTTCTACAAATGCTAGAGCGTTTTGAAGAGCTTTTCGATTTTTCTCCGGAAATTGTTGTGGTGGACGCACATCCCAATTATTTTTCTGGAAACTTTGGACATGAATACGCCCGCAGGAAAAAACTAAAAATACTTCATTGTCAGCATCACAGAGCTCACATTTACAGTGTAATGGCAGAGAACAGACTTGATGAATGCATTGGTGTTTCATT
>JASMTM010000014.1:0-25518 GCA_041694295.1 Petrotogales bacterium | reverse complement strand
TCAGTGGGAGTTACATACACTATGGTACCTCTAACATGGTCAATCTTTACGTATCTATCTTTTTCAATAACAGGATATTTTTCCTCTTCAACTGGTTTTGCTCTCCAATCTTCTCCAGCGGCTCTTACTAATCCGGTGCCTTTATTCGTGTTTATCTCTACTATTACTCGAGCTCTGGTACCTTTTAGTTCGTCAACGTAAATTTTTCTTGGAGATACTCCAGAGAGTTTTTTAGCAATAGGGCGGGTGAAAAGAACCAGTAGAGCACTTGTAATAGCGAAGACAGAAACCTGCCATCCCAGATTGAAATCGAAAATTGCAAGTAAACCTGCAATGAAAGATCCAATGGAGAACCAGAGGAAGAAAAATGTTGGGGTTACAATTTCTACTACCAGAAGTACGACTGCAAAGATCATCCAGCCGATATACTCCATAATCTACCTCCTAAACAGGTAAATCAAAGTGTGAATATTTTTTGAGGATGTACTGCATGTACTTCTACATCAGAATCTTTCATTCGTTCGTCGATGTATTTCCTCCACTTTGACCACTTACCAATGTACCTGCTAGATATATGATACAGTATCAGTCTCTTCAAACCATCTACTTTTGAAACATTTTCTATTACTTCATCCAGTGATGAGTGATTCTCGCCTCGTCTATCTTCTGTTTTCAAAAAAGTGCATTCATGTAAAAGAGTTTCTGTATCTTCTATAACACTTAACGGTAAAGCAAAAGTGTCCCCGCTTATTGTGATGATATTCTTATTATATGTGTAAGTAACCTCTTCTTTACCCAACTTTTTTGAAATTCTGGCAATTTCTTTGGAATTTTTACTTTTGAACTTTTCTTTAAGTTTATGTCTTTCTTCAACTATATTATAACCCAGACTGATCTCTCCCGGCGTATGTTTTACTTTAAAAGGTATAACTGTTCGTTTAAAGTTTCCAGCATATCGTAAAAAAACAATCTCCCCCTCTTCGACAGGATTCAATAAAATATCGTATTTGAGATAAGGATTCATTTGTTTAATAAACTGAATATATGACTCGATTGCCCGGTTATTTTTAGGGTAAGTTATTCGCAAAGGCTTTGTTTTATCTCCCATTGCGTTATTTCTGGTGTTTATTATGCCCCACAAACCGGAGATATGATCGATATGACCGTGAGTAAGAAAAATATCCTTTATGGCATATACTTCATTACCCATATTTGTTGAAATGCCTTCTCCTGTATCAAAGAGAAGGCGTTCTGGTCTGTAATATATCCATGTTGAATAAAGTGCTTTTGAGAAAATCTTGAATTCCAAGCTCAGTCTTCCTCTGTTCCTTCTACGGTAAGCTTTATGGTGCCCTTTACATTCCCGGGTAATTCTATTTCAATTTCATGATCTCCTGTTTCTCGAATATTTTCTGGGAGGTTTATGTACTTCTTTTCAAGTTTCGTCCCAGTATCTTCTTCAATTTTATTTGCAATATCGCCAGAAGTGACTGATCCAAAAAGCTTTCCACTACTACCGGATTTTACCTTTATTGTAAAGTGTCTGGATGAGACTTTTTTTAATAACTCTTCACTTTTTTCGCGTATTCGTTCTTCTTTCATTTCTCGATGTTCTTTTTTGGTTTTTAATTTGGCCATTTCACTTTTTGTAGCTTCAATTGCCAGGCCTTTAGGAATTAAATAATTTCTTCCGTATCCGTCAGCTACCTCTTTAACCTCACCTTCAGTTCCAAGCTTTGGAACATCCTTTTTTAAGATGATTTTCATAGTATATACCTCCATTTACTATACTAGATAATTAGCGAACTGTTTCAATAAAAAACAAGGAGGCTCTCTGAGCCTCCCCTTCGCTTTACTCCTTCACGTAGGGAAGAAGTGCCATATGTCTTGCTCTTTTTATGGCAATTTTCACCATTCTCTGATGTTTTGAACAATTTCCCGTAATTCTTTTTGGTATTATCTTTCCTTTTTCTGTCATGAAATCTCTAAGAAGAGTTGTATTTTTATAGTCAATGTAGTTAATATCCGTTGAACAAAATCTACAACGTTTGTTTGATTTTCTTCTTTTTCTCCGTTCTCTCATTTAAATCCTCCTCACTACCTAATTTGTTTAAAAAGGCGGTTGATCATCGCTTTTGTCGTTTTGTTCACTGCCAAAAAATGTGATATCCTCACTTGCATCGATATCATTATCTTCATCGGATGTTTCTTCAACTTCTTTATTAAATGTTGAGGTGTCGGCCACTCCAGCCTGTGATTTAGTTTCCATAAATCTGATAGTGTTTGCAAGTACCTCTGTCGTACTTCTCTTATCTCCATCCTGGGTTGTCCACTTTCTGATTTGCAACGAACCTTCAACAAGTATTAATCGTCCTTTGACCAGATAATTTCCCACAAATTCAGCAGTTTTACCAAAGGTTACAACTCGAATAAAGTCTGTATTATCATTATCATCCATACCTGAACGAGTTGGTCGGTCAACAGCGATTGTAAATACTGATACCTGCGTACCACTTGTTGTAAACCTTATATCGGGGTCTCTTACCAGTCTACCAACCAGAATAATTTTGTTGTAGCTGATTGACATCTTCTCATTCCTCCGATTTTTTTGATTCTTCAGTTACCGATTCCTCTGAACTGTTTTCAGGGGTTTCTTCATTTTTTGCCGGCTTTTCTGTTGCTTCATCAATTTTTTCTTCATCTTCCTCATTTAACATTTCCTTTGGCAAACCGCTTTTCTCCAGATCTTCTCTTCTGAAAGTTTGCCAGCGGAAGACCTCAGGTGTTATTTTGTAGAATTTCTCAAGAAGATCAATATTTTCCGGGTCAGCTTCAAAGATAATAACTGTGTAATCGCCCTCTGTGAAACCTCTACCAAGACGGTAAGCTAATTTTCTAACGCCCCAGCGATCAAACTTCCTAACTATACCCTGAACTCTTTCTTCGACCTGTTTCTTGATTTTTTCTGCAACTGCTTCCCTTGCTTCATCTTCAAGATTTGGGTCGATGATGAACATAGTTTCGTAAATCCTCTGCTTTTCCATACATTACCTCCTCCCACGGACATATGGCCTTGCCCTCAGGCAAAGCAGGTTTTCCAAACAAGAGTCATTATATCATAATGATTAAAACTCTGCTTCAGGTTTAGTAGAATATGACACAATTTTGGATATTCTTATTATATAGGAATTTCTGTTAAAATTTATTAAATGGAGGTGCGAGAGTGAATATAAAAAAAATATATGTTGGAATACACAATTCTGAGAAATTAGATAGATTTTTGGATTTTATTGCAAAAAAAGGCGCAGATATTTATATAGATCCAGAACTAATTCCCACAATGGAACAGCATGATATAAGTTATAGAACTCTGCTGGATAAAAATATGGAAAATACTCCTGAGTGTTATCAACTGAATCTATTGAAAAAAGGAATAATTAATACGTTAATAAGTGAACCTGAAGAATATTTAAAAGATCAAAACAAACCTTTTCCCTTCTTTGACATGCTCATAATGGATCCAAGATCAATAACGGAAGAAAAGAGAAAAAGCCTTAATGAGAAAGAACTAACGAAGGAACTGGACTATTTTTCGATGGCGGTTATGGTAGCTGCTGCAAGAAATCATAGAAATGTAGTTATATTAACCGATCCACTGGATTATGATGATGTAATGAGTGACATAGAATACTGTGGTGATG
Organism: Petrotogales bacterium; assembly: GCA_041694295.1. Classification (GTDB taxonomy): domain Bacteria; phylum Thermotogota; class Thermotogae; order Petrotogales; family Kosmotogaceae; genus JASMTM01. Next base: position 21,817 of record JASMTM010000014.1, on the reverse strand, counting down.
TTATTTTGAGAAGAAGAAGAAAGCTTGCACTGAAAGCGCTATATAAAGTAGCCATTTACAGCTCTCAGATGCATAAAGATTTTTCGCAATACTTTGCAGCTGAGAAATATGATCATTTAACACTTGAATATGTCATGCAGTTGATATCGGATGATGGATTGCAGGAAAAATCTACACTTTATAAACTCGAAGGTGTTTCAGGATTGCTTGAGGATGTTCACATGGGGAATCCTACAAAGGGAATCTCAGTGGCTGATTTAAACAATATTAGATTATTCATGAAACTTTATTATTATACCGATAATATTTCTGCATTCATAGTTGATGGAAGGATATTGGAAACAAGAATGGATAATGAGATCAGGGATATTCCCACAGGGAAAAACACAATGTATGCATCAACACATATTGATTATTCGACTATAAAAAAATTATTTTCTCTAGGAGTAAATTCTTTTTGTGGTGCGTTTGATAAAGATGCAGTTGGATTTGCCTATCAAAACGATATTTCAATTCTTACTGTACCGGATAAGGAATCTGTAAGAATATCATCTATGGAATTATCAGGATTTGAGGAATATGTAGCTAAGAAAGAAAGAAAGCCTCTCAATCTAAATTCTCTGAATTTGGACGATAAACTTGCATTGTTGCCAGCAATGTTGAATCCACCAATATGTATTTCATATGCTTCGAAGGACGAAAGCAAACAGATAGTAGTTTCTACATATTATGATCTAAAAAAGGCACTCCAAAAGTACGAACACAACTATCCTGTTGCAGCATGTAATGTAGACATTGATGATGAACTGGTTAATACACTTTTGAAGAATGATTTTAAAAGAATTTTTTTGCCTGGAAAGAATAAGAAATATTCCAGCGAAACGATCATCTCTTTAAGTGAGTTATTTGAATAGTTTTATTGTCGAACGGTTTTTCTAAGTGATTTACTGAGTTGAACTTTGGTAGTTTACATAATATAATTTTAGTAACCATGCTAGGCGGGGAGTTGGCGGTTCCCTTTACCCGAAATCCGCCATACGCGGGGCTGAAGACTTCCTGAGGCAACATCTGGTTGTTTCACGGAGTGCAGGAAGGCGTTGATGGTCGGGTCCCACGCAACAGAAACTTGTGAACCTGGTCAGATCCGGAAGGAAGCAGCCATAAGCGAGTATTTCTGTGTGCCGTGGGAGTGCTCTACCTGAGCTGGAATGCACCACCGGAGCAGTCAATGTTGTCGAGGGAAGGAGCATGGTTTTTTATGTTTCAAATAATTTTTAAGTTTGTAGAAAATGTTTTAATAAAAAATGTTTACATGAAACGCCTAGTGTTTAATCTAAGGGAAAAAATATTGGTGTTCTCACAGTAATAAAAATTTAATTTGTGTTTCTGTTATTCTCTATAATCCTTATCATTAAAAAGTTATAGAGACTTTTTAAAGTTTATAATGTTCATTATTTTTGATAAAATTAACATAAATCTTATGCATACCGGTGTTAAGAGATGTAGATAGTTGAAATGATAGCCCATAAAGTGTTAGAATATTGGAGACATCATGATTTCAATAGTAGGGGGTGCTCATGTGAACAAAAAAGAACTTGTTGCGGAAATTGCTGATAAGGCAGATGTAACAAAGAAACTAGCCGGTGAGGTACTTGACAATTTTATTGAAACTGTTGAAGAGCAGCTTTCAAAAGGTGAAGAGGTTAAACTGGTTGGGTTTGGCACATTTGAGGTTGCCAAGAGAAAGCCAAGAAAAGGTGTTAACCCGAGAACAAAAGAACCCATTAAGATTCCCGGTGGTAAAGTACCAAAATTCAGAGCCGGTAAAGAACTTAAGGAAAAAGTGAAGTAAAGGTAAAGACGATTTTTAAAAAAGCGGTGGATTATTAACGTCCACCGCTTTGTTTTTTTATCCAGTCAAGGATATTATTTAGCGCTCTTCTGTCTTTAACGATTTTATAAAGTTCTTCTTCATTGGCATTCTTTATTTCTGAAATACTTCCAAAAGCTTTCAACAATCGTTTCTTCCTTTTGGGCCCGATTCCGGGAACATCGTCAAGTTTTGAACGCCTCAAACGTTTCTCTCTCAACACTCTATGATAATGAACAGCAAATCTATGTGCTTCATTTCTAACGGCTATTAAAAGCCTTTTAACAGGATTATCATCGGGAAGTGTTAGCTTCCCTCTTTGGTCGGGAAAAACGATTTCCTCATTTTCTTTTGCTATCCCAACTATTTCACAGTCAAGATCTAGATAATCAAGAGCCTTTTTTGCAGCAACCAGCTGAGGCTTACCACCATCTATAAACAACAGATCAGGAAGTTTGTGTTTGGAATAACGACGTTTTATTACTGTTTCGATTGCCTGAAAATCATTGGGCTTTTGAAGCTGGGTTATTCTGTAACGTCTATAACTATCTTTATAAGGTCTTCCCTTGTCAAATACGACTACAGAAGCCACAGTATACTGTCCCTGTGTATGAGAAATGTCTATACCATCAATTAATTCCGGTGTTTTTCTAAGCCCCAGCAGTTCCTTAGCCTGTTTTAAGGTTTTAATTGCATTTAAACGAAATCCAATCTCATCTTCAATATTTTCATACGCAACAGATACTAGGCGTTTTTCTCTTTCGTTACGGGGAGGGCCAATGTATTCAAACTGATCTTTAAATTCTTTTCGATTTTGTTCAGTCAGTGAATCAGTTATTATCGTTCCAGGAATCTCCTTCTTTCTGGAAAAATAAAACTGTGTGATAAAGTCCTGCATTTGTTCTCCAGGAAACTCAAAACTCAGCTTTCCCAGAAGCATCCCACCTCTAATTCGTAAAACTGCAATATAACCGCTTGAGTGAGTTATAATGTCAGCATTATAATCCTGTGTAACGTCTACAGTTTGTTTGTCATAAAGTTCATCGAACAGACCAAGCACATCTCTTATTTCCTTTGCTTCTTCAAATTGAAGAAGGTCTGAAAGTCTGTACATTCGATTTTCGAGTTTTTCTCTAACATTTGAAGTTTCTCCATTCAGGAAACCGCGCAGTTCATTGAGGTCATTTTGATATTTCTTAAATGTAATTTTTCCGGTGCACGGAGCGGAACACATCTTTAGGTGATAAAGAAAGCACTCTCTCTTTACTTTAGACAGATCATATGTACAAGTTCTTATTTTAAATATTCGTTGAAGGAGTTCGATTAATTTGCGGACCAATTTTACATTTGTGTAAGGTCCGAAATATTCACCATTATTTGAGCTTTTCAGTCTTGTTATTGTTATATTGGGAAATTCATCATCTGATATTCTTATATATGGATAATGATGAGAATCGGTAAGAAATACATTGTATTTTGGTTTGTGCTTATAAATTAAATTTGCCTCAAGAAACATTGCCTCTCTTTCAGATGGCACAACAATAAAATCAATAGTTTTCGTAGTTAGATAGATTTCTTTAATCTTGTCATTTCTTGACAAATTTGATTGTCTAAAGTATGAAGTCACACGGCTTCGAAGTCGTTTCGCTTTTCCAATGTATATGATTTTGTCCAGGCTGTCTTTGAATATGTATACCCCGGGCTTCTGGGGTAGAGCTTTAATTCTTTCTCTAATTTCTTTTTGAGTCATTTTCTATCAACTTTTCACAGATAATATCATTTTCTTTACAATTTAATATATCCATAGATTTCCACACTTCTTCTCCAATGGGGTTATCAATACCTCCAAGAAAACTTGCTAATTGAAGGTGGAGGCATTTTACTGTAAGGTACTTCTTTGAGCCTCCAATGCCTCTGGAAATTAAATCTTCTTTTATCCAGTAAGGGATTTTTTCGGGTAATAGAGTTTTTCTCAATTCCTTTGTTGCTTCTTGAGCCAACAAAAATCTTTTTTTCATTTCCGGTTCCTTTTTAAGTCTTTTTTCGAAATATTTGATCATCCCTTTTTCTTCCAACCTGGAAACATTTTTGCGCAATAGAGGACAGGTTAACCAAAAGATCGTGGGAAAAGGTCTGTTATTTTTAAGCGGGCAGCTCCTAATAACCTGTGGAAAATCCCATGTGCATCTCTTTATCGTAACAAAATTATTGTCAATTTTCCTTTCCAGCTGGAGCTCAATCATTTTCTTTTCAGAGCAAATCCTATCCATTCACCTTTCTCCTTCGTTTTTATTATGCGGTAAGGTGTATCTTTATTCATGAACAGCTGGGCTTGACTTTTTAGAATTCCTGAAATTACGAAAATACTGCTTTCAGTCATAAACATTGATACGTTTTTATAAAAACTGAGTAGTGGATCAGCAATCATATTAGATGCTATGAGATTGAAGGGTTTGTTTGCGTTAACACCACTTAAAAAATCTGAACAGGCGATATCGATCTTCACGTTATTTATCCTGGCTGTTTCTCTGCATTTTGAAAGAGAGTTTTCATCATTGTCTACCGCTAAAGCATAACCAGCTCCCAGTTTCATTGCAAGTACGGAAAGTATTCCTGTACCTGTTCCTATGTCAAGAAACCTGTCATTTTTCTTCAGATATTTGTTAATAAGCTCAGCACAAATTCTAGTTGTTTCATGTAAACCTGTACCAAAACTTAAACCGGGTATAATACCAATTTTCTTTGCAGAAGTAATCCTTTTATGTTTTTGTAAAGGTATAACCTCCATGCCTTGGAAAACCTCGAAGGGTTTTAAGCTTTCTCTCCAGCTTTTTGTCCAGGTTTTGGTGTTTTCTATTTCAAGAAATTTAAGAGGTCTGTTGGCCAGAAATGCAGGTATTTTCTTACCTTTTTTAACATAAATATGAGCGGTCCACCTATTGTTTGAACCATACTGAAAATAGATGTCATTAAACCCCTCAAAATAGCATTTCTCCTGAAGCAAATCAATTTCAGTTTCATAAATTTCAAACGTAAAATGTAGATAATTTTTTCTCATAGACTCACCTGAATATATTATACAGTGATAATAAACATTGATGTAAAGAACCATTTTTGGTGCTAGTGTTAGAATAATATAAAGGAAGATGGAGGTGAGTTTGTGAATCGTGATTATATAAATTTAGGCGTTAAGGAAATCAGTGAACTAGACCCAAAGGAACAAAAAGGTGTTTACAACTTTTATTTGAAGAGGATTAAGGAATATAACAGCAAACTTAATTGCTTTGTCAGTGTTAACGAAGATACAGACAATTTTGGTATACCAGTTGCTGTTAAGGACAATATTAATGTCAAAGGAATGAAAACGACTTGCGCAAGTAAAATTCTTAAAGGCTACTACTCACCTTATGATGCCACGGTTGTTAAGAAATTAAGAAAGCATAATTTCGCCATACTTGGCAAGACCAATCTTGATGAATTTGCTATGGGTTCTTCAACAGAATTTTCAGTCTTTGGACCTACGAAAAATCCCTGGGATATAGAGAGAATGACAGGTGGGAGTAGCGGAGGAAGTGCTGCAGCTGTTGCATCAGGCATGGCACCTTTTGCTCTTGGTAGTGACACTGGAGGTTCTGTACGACAGCCAGCCAGTTTGTGCGGTGTAGTAGGTTTTAAACCTACGTACGGACTTGTATCCAGATATGGCCTGGTCGCTTTTTCTTCATCTATGGATCAAATAGGTCCCATTACAAGATGTGTTGATGATGCTTTTGAAATCTTCAAATTGATCTCCAGCAAAGATTTGCTGGATTCAACTACTGTTAAGATAGACAGAGGATACCCAGAATTAATTGATGGGCTAGAACTCGGCGATTACAGTTTTTGTGTCCCCGAGGAGTTCATGAATGCACCTCACCTCGAAGATGATATAAAAAATGATTTTCTCGAAATAGTTGAAAATCTTAAAAATAAAGGTGCCAGTGTAGAATTTGTAAGCATCCCTTTGATTGATTATGTTGTAGCGACATATTATTTGATTGCTCCTGGAGAAGCAAGCTCGAATTTATCGCGATATGACGGTATTAAATACGGAAATAGACATCGCGGGAAAGATGTAAGTGAAATAATAAACGTAAGCAGAGATAAAGGATTCGGGTCTGAGGTAAAGCGGAGAATACTACTTGGTACTTTTACTCTAAGTGCTGGTTATTATGAAGCTTATTACAACAGAGCTCTTAAGGTAAGGAGAAAATTAACTCAGGAAATTGCTAATATTCTTGAAAAATATGATTATATAATAAATCCAACTTCTCCGGTGGTTGCCCCAAAACTTGGTGAGATACGCGATCCGTTAACGTATTATCTTATGGATTTGTATACCATAACTGCAAATCTTACAGGATCTCCTGCAATTTCAATTCCAATAACTAACAAAAGTAGTTTACCAGTAGGTTTACACATTATGGGCAAAAGATTTACAGATGTTTCTCTATTAAAAGTGGCAAGAGCATTTGAAAAAATCTCCCCTGCCTACAATAATGGGAAATGTTCGTTAAAAGGTGAATGGAGTGAATAATATGTATAAAACAAAAATTGGACTGGAGATTCATGCACAGTTATCGACAAAAACAAAAGCATTTTGTAGCTGTCCGGCAGATGTTTTTGAATTAGAACCAAACACAGCTATTTGCCCGGTTTGCACAGGTCAACCCGGAGCGCTACCAGTCTTAAACGAGAAAGTTGTAGAATACGCATTAAAAGCTGCACTTGCTCTTAATTGTGAAATTAATTTACGTTCAAGTTTCGATAGAAAGAATTATTTTTATCCTGATTTACCTAAAGGATATCAAATAACACAGTATTTTACACCGATAGCTGAAAATGGATATATCATAATTGATCATGATAACAAAAAAAAGATAAGAATTAGAAGGATACATATTGAAGAGGATGCAGGAAAACTCATTTATCAAGGATCTTCATCTATTTCAGGAGCGTCAACCAGTCTTGTTGATCTTAATAGATGTGGTGTGCCACTTATTGAGATAGTAACTGAACCGGATATTGAGTCACCATCCACTGCACGGAAGTTCATTGAGATCCTGAGAGATATTCTGAGGTATCTTGAAATATGTTCCGGAGATATGGAAAAGGGCGCTTTAAGATGTGATGCCAACATATCTATATTTTCAGACGATGGTAAAAACACTTCAAATGTAGTTGAAGTAAAAAATATGAATTCGTTTAAATTTGTAGAGAAAGCGCTTGAATTTGAAAAAAATAGGATTTCCAGTGTCCTAAGCGAAGGGAAAAACATACCTCATGAAACCCGGACCTGGAATTTTGCTACAAAAACAACAATATCGATGCGTTCAAAAGAGGAAGAAAATGATTACAGATACTTTCCTGAACCTGATCTACTACCTTTAGTAATTGAGAAGCCTTTTGTTGAAGAATTGAAAAAACATTTGCCAGAATTGCCCTGGGAGAAGGAGAAGAGGTTCATCAAAGAGTATGGACTTCCTGAGTATGATGCTAGTGTGCTTTCTAAGGAGCGAGCGCTGGCTGACTTTTTTGAAGCTGTAGTCAAGAAGACAGATAAACCGAAGGAAACATCAAACTGGATCATGACCGAGTATCTCAGAGAAATAAAAGAATTAAATAAAGACATTGAAGGTCTAGCATTTGGACCCGACCACTTCAAAGAGCTGTTTGACCTTATGGATTCAGGGAAAATATCACAAAAAATCGCTAAAGATGTTTTCTCCAAATCATTACGCTCTGGAAAGATGCCTTCAAAAATAGTTAAGGAAAAAGGGCTTGAGCAGATAAACGATGAAGAGGTTATAGAAAAAACTCTCAGAGAAGCCATGAAGGAAAATGAAAAGGCTGTAAGACAATATAGAGAAGGTAAAAAAGGAGTACTTGGTTATTTCATCGGAGCGGTAATGAAAAAAACAAAAGGAAAGGCAAATCCTGAGCTGGTTAATGAAATTGCGAGGAGGCTTCTGGAAAGTGAAGAAGAATAATAATTATATTTTAATAATATTATTCTTGATCGTTGTGACATATGCGTTTTCGATGCCTGTGACTGATTTAACATACTACACCACAGATAATTGGTCAGTGAATTTTAGAATACCATTCACCGAACAAATTGGTATTGAGATGAGTTTGAATAAAGGACAACCATATCTCGGAGTGGTGTTGTACGATTTCTGGGCAGAATTTTCTGAAGGATTTATAAAGATGAAACAGAGAGACGGTTCTTTTCTGTTAAGCGCATCCATGGGAAAGGACAAAGGTATATTATTCGCAAGATATGTTTCTACGTCATATCAGCTTCCTTTTTATTATCATACAAATAACGAGATCCTTATTAATACATTGGCTGAATACAGAATACTAAATAAATCACAATTCCGAATAGGACTTGGCGAGATAACCCTGGGTGGTAATATCGTTAACCTTTCGTCAAGAGAATATGCATTTAGAGAATATTCTGCCTACAGTAAAATCAAGTCATGGAATAAGGTTGTCCGTTTAAAAGCGTCAAATAGCTTAATTCTTGCAAGCATAGATTTGAAAAGTGAAGGTTCGCTGGGTGAATTTGGCTATGGACCGGGTCTATCAATAGGATATGAACCTTTCGAGATAGGTTTGTGTGCTAATGTAATTCACTTAGTAAAATTTAAACCTTCAAATATTGTTATATCAGGGTATTTGGTAGCCAGTTTAAGTGGCGTTGGATTTCAAATTTCAGGATGGTCACTGGGCAACAAAGATGAAATACTATTTGGTGTGGAATCATCTGATCTATCTGATCTGAATGCCTTTATTAGGCTCTCTTTCTAATTTTTTTATGATTAGAGACTATATGAAAGAAATGCGTACTACTGAAAAAGTAGAATTGTTGGGGATATATTTTCATATACCGTTTTGCAAAAGAAAATGTGATTATTGTGATTTTACTACGGTTAAATATGAAAAATCCTGTCTGAGAGAGTATAAAGCCCGTCTTCTAAAGGAGTTCGACCTGTATAGAAATATTTTGAGTGATATTGTTGAAAAACGAGTTACGATATATTTTGGTGGAGGTTCACCATCGTTATTTCCATTTGAGTACATTAAAGAACTGATTGAAAATGTGAGAGCTAATAACTTTGAGCCCGTAGAAGTCACTCTTGAATCAAATCCATGGGAGTTGACAGAAAATAATCTTGAACACTGGAGAAAGATCGGAATTACCAGATTGAGTATTGGAGTGCAGTCAACGGATAAAAATATCCTTAATAATGTTGGTAGAGAATTTCCAGACGATATCGAAAAAAGGCTACGTGTAGCAAGGGAAATTTTTGACAATATAAATATGGATTTTATTTTGGGTTTGCCCGGTGAATCCTGGAAATCCGTTGAGAATAACGTTCAGCTAGTTAAAAGAATTAAACCGGATCACATTTCATATTACCTTTTAGATAAAGATCATGAAACGCCTTTGATGAGAAAGTACAACAATGCTATTATTAAGTTGCCTGATGATGATCTTTGTGAAAAGTGTCATGATTATATATTGTCGGAAATGAAAAAAATGGGTTATAGTCGTTATGAAATTTCTTCGTGGTCTTTGAAGAATAAAGAATGTTTCCACAATCTTAATTACTGGCGTAACGGTAATTATATAGGTTGTGGTATTTCAGCGGGAGGGCATATAAAGAATTTGAGATATGTTAATCATGTTGAGCTGTGTAAATATAAAAAGAATTTAGACAATAGTCGTTTTCCTTACAAATTTAGCAATGAGAACTCTTTTTTTGAAGAGTTTATCGAGAAAATATTCATGGGATTGAGATTGCATAGAGGTATTGAAATAGCTGATTTTACGGATTTTGATAAAATTAACACGTTTGTAGAAAGATTGCTAGAAAAAAACAGAGGACTCTTAGAATTCAGACATAACAGGCTTAAATTAACAAATAAAGGATTTGATTTGTCACGAAATGTATTAGAAAGTATTATTTTAACAAGGGAGGAGATGAACAATGTTTTCAGGACATGAAGTACTTGAGATAGCTGTAAATATTGAAGTAGAAGGTGAGAAATTCTACAGAGAAATTTCAAAGAACATAGAAGATCCAACTGCGAAAAATACCTTTGATTACTTGGCTAATCAGGAACAGAAGCATATAGAAACCTTCAAATCGCTTCTTAAACATTTTGACGAGGAATCTAAAGAACTTGTAAACTGGGATGAAGCCACGGAATATCTTAAAGCAATGAGTTCTCATAAAGTATTCCCGGATGCAAAAGCACTTTTAGAAAAGTTCAAAGGGAGTACCCCAAAGGAGATAATTGAGTATGCTTTGGACAGGGAAAAAGATAGCATAATTTTTTATTATGAAATTATCGAGTTGATCGACGATAGAGATATAAAGAAAGCGGTAAGGAAAATAATAAGCGAGGAAAAAAGCCATGTAGCGACTCTAAAGGAGTTTATTGAATAACGTGAGAAGAGAAGCCATAAGCGATTTCTTGAAGAATTTTTCCTACAAAAAAAGTAGAGCATCACTTGACTGGGATGATTATTTTATGAAGTTAGCACATATCATTAAGGAACGTTCCAGTTGTATACATCGTAAAGTTGGAGCAGTAGTGGTAAAAGAAAATCGCATTCTTTGCACTGGGTACAATCAACCTCCTTCAGGATTTCCTCATTGTGATGAAACAGAATGTATCAGAGATGCGCTTGAGATAACATCAGGAGAAAGCCAGGAGATTTGTTATGCAGCTCATGCTGAACAAAATGCCATCGCACAAGCCGCAAAATTTGGTATATCTACTAGAGATTCGACGATTTACATCACTCATAAACCATGTTCTATTTGTGCACGTATACTAATAAATGCTGGAATAATAAGAGTTGTTTATGGTGAAGAGTATCCTGATCCACTCACAGAATTTCTGTTTGAAAAAACGGGAGTAAGAATGGAATTATATAAGAATACAGGAGGTTAGTATGTCTACAACAAGGTTAACAAAGTATCTTCGACAGGACAGGATGCCCCATGTTTGGTGTCCTGGTTGCGGTAACGGCACTATAATGAAAGCTTTTATTGACGCTGTTGATAGGGAAGAGCTTGACCCGAATAGAGTTGCTGTTGTTTCTGGGATAGGTTGTTCATCAAGGGTAACTGGTTATCTGAATTTCAACACTATGCATACATTACATGGCAGAGCCATAGCTTTTGCGTCGGGTGTAAAACTGGCGAGACCTGAGTTTAAGGTTGTAGTTATGGGTGGAGATGGAGATCTTCTAGCAATAGGTGGAAATCATTTTATTCACGCCTGCAGAAGGAACATGGATATTACAATAATAGTTTTCGATAATTATATTTATGGAATGACAGGAGGACAATATTCACCAACTACCTTTGAAGAAATGACTGCGTCGACTGCACCTTACGGAAATATGGAAAGTCCCTTCGATGTAGTTAAACTGGCGCTGACCTCAGGAGCTACGTATGTAGCAAGAAGTACCGTCTATCATTATACCCAGATGGTTAATTTCATACAGAAGGGAATAAAACACAAAGGAGCTTCAATAATAGATGTTGCAACAAATTGTCACACTTATTTTGGCAGGTACAACAATATGCCAGAACCTGCTCAAATGCTTGAATATTTCAAGGATAATGTAGTTAGTATGAAAAAAGCTAAGGATATGTCAGAGGAAGAACTTGAAAAGAAAATCGTTACTGGAGAGTTTATTAATGTTTCTAAACCAACCTATAACGATAAATATCAAAAACTTAAAAATAGACTTGCGTCAGTCGGGGAGTGAAATAAAATGGACTTAAAATTACCTCACTCAATTAGAGTTTCTGGAATAGGTGGACAGGGAAATGTTCTGATGGGAATTATTTTGGCCGAAGCACTCGTTAATGAGGGTTTTTGGGTAGTTCAAACTCAGTCTTATGGTGCTCAGGTACGAGGTGGGCTTTCATACTGTGATGTGATTTTTTGTAAAAATAGAATTGATTATCCAATGGCCCAGGATTTTGACATCATATATTCAATGCACCAAACAGCTGTTTACAATCATGCAGCACTTATAAAAACTAACGGTGTACTTATTGTTGATAGTACGTACGTAAACAGTATACCAAAGGAAGCACAAAGAACGACAAGAAGAATTATTGCTAAACCAATTACAAGAATGACGCAAGAAAAATTTAAAAGCAGCGTGCCAGCAAACATGGTTGGACTGGGATTGATCAGTAGAGCAACCAAGATTGTAAGTGTAAGCAATTTGAAGAAAGCAATGAGAAAACACGTTAAAGAAAGCTATTATGAGTTAAACGAAAAAGCACTTGATTTCGGATATTCATTAATAGAAAGAACATTCAATTTAAAAGACGAAGAGAGACATGAATTTGTTGGAAGAGGTTTTGAATGAGGAAATTTCATCAGAGCCTTAGTTTTGCCACAAACGGTATTAAATTACTTTTTAAAACAGAAAGAAATTTTAGGATACAATGTATAATTGGAATACTTATAATATTGTTTTCTATAATTATCCAGATGGAAATTACCAGTCTTTTATGGATAATATTAAGCGTTATGTTAGTGATTATTCTTGAAGGGGTAAACACTGTAGTTGAACGATTGATGGATTTATTGGAGAGAAAGGTAAAGCATGATGTTAAGATAGTCAAAGATATCGCTGCGGGAATTGTATTACTTGGTAGTTTTGCCGCTATTATGATAGGCTGTATCGTTTTTGGTTATGAGTTATTTGGATTGATGCCAGTTTTTACTGTACCATTTGGTATAATATTTAGTGCTTTGTTTGTTTTTTTGGGTTGGCTTGGAGGTGCAAAACGTTGAAGTCATTTATTTTGATAGTTGTTTTAACAACTGCTATAGTCGTTTCGTGCACGGGTTATATGTTACAAACTCACGTTGTTCAGCCTGGTGACACATTGTATGATATCTCTAGAAAATATAATGTAGGAATTTCTACATTGCTAGATTTCAATAATATCGATGATCCCAGAAGAATACAGGTTGGTGAACGTATTGTTCTTCCTCAGCCAGATGGATTACTTTATGAAGTAAAAAAGGATGACACCATAAATTACATAGCAAAAATGTTTTTTACTTCAACAAGAGATGTTTTGAATGCAAATAATATGGAATACGATGATATCATTGTTCCCGGCCAGAGGATTTTTATACCTTTCAGCATTATAAACAAGTACCAGTATATACCTGTACAGGCGAGATTTAGATGGCCTGTTTATGGCGTTATTAGTTCTCATTACGGTTGGCGTATTCATCCTATAACCAATCAGGAGTCTTTTCATTCTGGATTGGATATTGCTGTGAGCGAAGGTGCGCCAATTTTTGCAGCCGAAGCTGGTGAGGTAATTTTTACGGGTCTTAATGGTGGTTATGGATATATGGTTGAAATAAAGCACGATGATGGCACCATTACAAAATATGCTCATATGAGTCATATAAGCGTTTATGAAGGTCAACCGGTAGAAATGGGTTCTTTTATAGGTAGGGTGGGGACAACGGGTTTTTCTACAGGACCACATTTACACTTCGAAATCAGAAACAATGACTTAAGAAGTGTTAATCCTCTTTCCAAATTACCAGCTCTAGATCTTATGTACGTTATTAAGGGTTATGATGAAGATAATACCAGCACAGGTGGCAAGTGAAAAACATAATCATCAGTGCCTGTTTGCTTGGTATCAACTGCACTTACAAAGGTAATAACAATCTTTCAATTGAAGCTTTGAAGCTTATTAATAATTACTGTTTGATCCCTGTATGTCCTGAACAACTTGGAGGATTGGGAACACCACGACCACGCTCGGAAATATCCGGTGGTAAAGGCTGGAAAAGTAATGGAAGAGTAATTAATTCAAGGAAGCGAGATGTCACCGATTTTTTTTTAAAGGGTGCAACCGAAACGCTCAAAATTGCAAGACTGTTTGATTGCACCGTTGCGGTTTTGAAGAGCAAGAGCCCCTCGTGTGGTATAGAATATGTCTACGATGGAACATTTTCTGATATAGTAGTACCTGGGATAGGTGTTACAGCTTTTTTATTGAGAAAAAACGGAATTGAAGTCCTCAGTGAAAGGCAAACGAACTATCTCACTTAGTAAACTCTTCGGGAATTATGTGTTTCAAAAAATCTTCTTTTTCTTTATCGGTTAAATATCTATCAATATTTACAAAGAATGTCCATACACTTTTTTGCCAAAAATAAAATGTTCTTTCGAATTGTTCAAGATACCCAAATGTGTATCTTGATTTTTCGATTTTACCTTTGTTTCCCAAATTATCTCCATATATCAACCAGATATCTTTCCAGATTTTTTTGGCTTCTTCTACTGTTTTGGCTTTCCAGTAGTATACTTGTATTTTGGCATCCAGTTCCTCTGATTCAAGTAATAAACCATTATATGGCGATACATTTACCGGTGGGTCCTCCAAAGTATTCATTACTTTATATTCTTCTCCAAAACTGATTTCATTAAGCGAATAACTATCGGCTGGTACGACTACCTCTACATCATTTCTTGTAGCAAAAAACACACTGAATGCAATAGCTACAATGATAAATATAAGAGTGAATGCTTCAATTCTCGCTCTTTTTTTCATTTTCAAAGAACTCCTCCAAAAATTTTATCAATTTTGTTGGCTCTAGTCTATAAGACGATCCTTTTCCCTGGAAAAAGCAGTGTTTCTCTATTAAATGAATGCTTAATTCTGAGAAGAATATTTTTTCATTGGTTTTTAGTTTTCTGACCGAGATATTCGTTTTTCTAAAATGATTGCGTGGATCAAAGGGGCAACCTATAAATCCTCTGTTGATGTCAACGTTCACTTCAAAGATCTTGTCAACAATTACATTATTGCCTATTCCCGTTTCTCCTTCTTTTTTTAATCTGGTTAGAGTACTGGCAATCTTGGAACAGGTTAAATTGTAACGGCTGAGAACCCGCCTGTCATTTTCAATAATCTCTGCTAAAGGTCTTTTATCGTTCCCCATAAAACCGCGGGCAACCATGACTCCTTTATCCACATTAAATTCAATTTTTTCTTTCTCTGAATTATTCAAACTGTTACCTCCAAAAACTTAAGCGAATTTATCGTAATAGATTTTACCAAATTTGATGTTGTTTTTTAACAATACGTTTTGTACACATGCTTTTATCATACCAGGACTACCACATAGGTAGGCTTCCCATTCTCTTTCATTTTGTTTTTGTAAAAAACTATCTACTACATCAGTTATTAAGCCTTTTTCACCCTTCCAATCATCAGTTGAAGGTTCAGATATAGCTGGAATGAAACGAAACGAAGGTATTTTTTCAGCAATGCTGTTGAAAAGATCATCATAATAGATATCTCTAATCGTTCTGGCGCCAAAGAAAAAATACATATCTCTATTGGTTTGTTTTCTTTCCAGCATGTCAAGAACCATGGACTTTATTGGTGCCAATCCTGAACCGCCAGCAATGAAAAGAATACTGGCATTAGTATCCCGAATAAAAAAATCACCGAAAGGTCCTGTAAAAGATAATTTGTCACCTATATTCAGGTATTTGTGAATATATGTTGTAGCGATTCCATCAGGTACGAGTCTGACAAGAAGCTCAATGGTGTTTTTACTTGAAGGTGGAGATGCTATTGAATAAGCGCGAACAGTCTTATCTTCTATGTTGCCATAAGGAGGTATAATCAGCTGTATATATTGCCCGGCTCTGAAAGACATAGGTTTGTCAAAGGATAGAGTTATGCTCTTTATGTCGTGGGTTACATCATCTATTTTTTCAACAGTAGCGTTATATTCCCATGATAGTAATTCTTCAGGTATCTCAACTGAAAGGTCATTTTTAACAATAATCTGGCAAGCAAGCCGATAACCTTCCTTTTTATCAGACTGTGAGAGATGTTTGTTCTCAGATTCTGAATACCCGTCCAAATTACTTATAACCTTTATTTTACAGCGGCCGCACATACCCTTTCCACCACAAGCAGAGGGAAGATAAATGTTATTATCAATCAAATTATGAAAAAGGGATTTACCCTTATTCAAATCATATGTTTGTTCATCATTGATTGTTAGTTTCGCTTTATTTGACATAATTTGCCTCCGGAGCATTTAAAATATTTATTTTTGCTTGACTATAATTATAGTCATCGTGTATAATCTTGTTGAGGTGAGCATGTTGCCAAAATTGGAAAAACTTCATTTTTATACGATAGCTGAAGCCAAAGCAAATCTATCAAAGGTCATAAGTGTTGTAAATAATGATGATCATGATGTAATTATAACAAAAAATGGACTTCCCTCGGTTGCTCTCCTCTCCTATGAAAAATATGTCAAGATTCAGAAATTCTTAGATTCTGTCTACGAATTGTATTTGATGGACGCTGGTACTGATGTAGCGAATACTGAATTAAAGGATATACTTGACAGTACTGAAGAAGATTAAATGGAGGTGTTTTGATGGCTCAGGTTGTATTGAAGGATGTAACCAAGGTATTTCCTGGTAATGTTCAAGCGGTTAAGAAGGCGAATTTGATGGTGGAGGACAAGGAATTTGTTGTATTGCTTGGACCTTCAGGTTGTGGTAAAACAACGACATTGCGAATGATTGCGGGACTGGAGGAAATCACTGACGGTACAGTTTCGATTGATGGTAAGGTAGTAAACGATGTTGAACCAAAGGACAGAGATATCGCGATGGTTTTCCAGAACTACGCTCTTTATCCCCATATGACTGTTTATGAAAACATGGCCTTTGGTTTAAAACTTAGAAAAATTCCAAAACCGGATATTGAAAAACGTGTAAAAGAAGCAGCGGAAATACTTGGTATAAGTCCATTGCTTGATCGAAAACCAAAACAACTATCCGGTGGTCAGAGACAGAGGGTTGCCGTAGGTAGAGCCATTGTCAGAGACCCAAAGGTTTTCCTTTTTGATGAACCACTGTCTAACCTCGACGCCAAATTGAGGGTTCAGATGAGAGCCGAGTTAAAGAGACTGCAACACAGATTAGAGGCAACCATGATATACGTTACCCATGACCAGGTTGAGGCTATGACCATGGCTGATAAGATAGTCATTATAAAAGATGGATTAATTCAACAGATAGGTGATCCCTACTCTGTTTATTTTGAACCGGTCAATAAATTTGTTTCTGGATTTATTGGTACACCTGCAATGAATTTCCTTAATGTAAGAATTGAGAAAGATAATGGAAAACTGTGGATAGTTAAAGAGGACGTAAAACTACTAATTCCTGAAAATTTCTATGACAAAATTGAAGATCTTGCAGGCAAGGATATCGTTATGGGAATCAGACCTGAAGATATGTACGATAAGATGTTTGCTAAAGATGCCACGGAAGAGAACACCGTTAGTGGTGAAGTAGAAGTTGTAGAACCTCTGGGAAGCGAAACATTGATACACGTAAATGTTATGGGAGATACCATTGTGGCCAAGGTTGATCCTAAATCTAGAGCATCAACGGGAGATAAGATGGAACTCGTATTTGATATGGAAATGTTGCACGTTTTTGATCCCGATACAGAAGAAAACAGGCTTGCTGGACTTCATGGGGAAGAACTTCAAATTGAAGAAGAAATGAAAAAGGCAAAATCGGCTGAAGCTCAGGATATCAAAGAAAGAGAGAAATAAATATGCAAAAAAAGGGGGGTATTTATTCTACCCCTCTTTTTTTATTTATGACTTTCCAAATAATTCTTAGCTCTTACAGTCAATCGGGATTTCTTTCTAGAAGCCTTGTTTTTATGAATTACACCTTTTTTAGCTGCTTTATCCAGAACAGTATAAGATGAAGAAAGTAATTCCTGAACCTTTTCCGGTGATTCCTCGGTATCTATTGCAATAAGCAGCTTTTTGGTTACATTTTTCATTCGAGTTCTCAACGCCTTATTTCGAATCCGTCTTTTTTCATTCTGTTTCACTCTCTTTTTTGCTGATTTGATATTTGCCACTCGGGTATCCTCCTTTCACCATTTCTGAAGTTTATTGTATCATTAAATTCTATAAATTGAAAGCTCTTTTAAGCTCATCGACCATGTCAAGCTTTTCCCAGGGGAAAACGATATCGCTTCTTCCAAAGTGTCCATAGGCAGCTGTTTTTCTATAAAATGGTGTTCTTAACTCCAGTTTATCTATTATTGCAGCGGGTCTGAAATCGAAGAGCTCCGCAACAACTTTCTTTAGTTTGCTTAAATCTACCTTCTGTGTTCCATAAGCGTCGAGCATAAATGATACCGGTCTGGCTACACCAATGGCATAGGCTACCTGGATCATTAATTTTTCAGCAAGTCCGGCTGCAACAACGTTTTTGGCAGCGTATCTTGCCATATAGTTTGCTGATCTGTCCACTTTTGTGGCATCTTTACCACTGAATGCTCCACCACCATGAGGTACCCAACCTCCATAGGTATCAACGATTATTTTTCTTCCAGTTAAACCTGTATCTGCTGCAGGGCCACCCTTAACAAATCTACCTGTCGGATTGACGTGGATAGTGGGTTTTTTAGGAAGAAATTCCCCCGGGATAACGGGTCTTATAACATGTTCTTCCACCATGTCGTGAATCTCAGAAAGCTCAATATCCGGATCATGTTGTGTTGACACAACAATTGTAGTAACAGCGGTAGGCTTTCCATCTTCGTATAAAACGGTTACCTGAGTCTTGCCATCAGGTCTGATACCTTTTACGATTTTTTTCTTTCTTACATCCGCCAGCCTTTTTGAAAGTTGATGGGCAAGTATTATAGGCAGTGGCATAAGTTCTTGTGTTTCAGTAGTTGCATATCCAAACATCATTCCCTGATCGCCAGCTCCAATGACATTGTAGTCGTTTTCATCAGTTTGCCTGGCCTCTATAGATTTATTTACACCCAGGGCAATATCTGGAGACTGTTCTTCAATACTTGTTAAAACGGCACATGTTTCTCCATCAAAACCAAATTTGGCTCTGGTATATCCAATATCCATAATAGTATCTCTCGCGATACTCGGTATATCTACATAAGCTCTTGAACTTACCTCACCCGCAACGATAGCTACGCCTGTTGCTACCAGTGTTTCAACAGCAGCTCGTGATTCTGGATCCTGTTCAAGTAAAGCATCCAATACACTGTCAGATATTTGATCAGCCACCTTATCAGGATGTCCTTCTGTAACACTTTCACTAGTGAATAACCATTTATTCATCTGGTTGCCTCCTTTTCTATATTAACTATCGTTTTTAGCAGCTTCATAGTCCTCTTTGGAAATAAATTCTCCACCAACTATTTCGAAACTCTTTGGCTTGAAATTTCTTTTGAAGTTGGCGTATATATGAATTTTATTCTGGCATTCGCTTCCAATAAACTCCTTGTCAAGTTTATATGAAAAACCTCCGCCTGAATAATCCACTGCAATATCATAATATTTTCTCAGGTGACTTCGAAAAACTTCACCGCATTTCTTGCATTTGAAATAGACGACAAGAGTATTTCTTTCATCGTAAAATGGATTTTTTGTAATATCTTTTTTCTTCTTCCATGAAAACAACCGGGTCACCTCCGCTCTATTAAGCGAAATTTTATCTGAACGTGATTTCCCCAGTGATCTATTACTTCCAATCGCGCATGTTTTTCGGAACTTAAGTCAACAGTTTGCCAATTATTTACTGTAACGATTTCTTTGGGAGCAACTGCATCCAATCTATAACGATAATCTCTCATAGTAGAATTTGTGTAGATTTCGTGCACAAGGTCGCTGTTTTCTATCAAGAAATATGAAAAATCAATGCGATAAATTAAAGAATCTTCAACATAAACCGATATAGATTTTGGATTGATTGGCTGTCTTGATTCCACCCGTGTTCGCAGTAAAAACGGGGTATATGGAGATATTTTTACAAGAGGATTGGGATATTTTGTAATATTATAAACATCTCCTCCAGAAATTATCTCAAAAACTTTAACAGTCGTACCTGAATATTCTGGAAGTTCAAAATACATGCCTGGATTAAGAACCATGGTTTCTTCAAGATTCCTTATCTCTACATGAAGATGAGGATCGACATTGCCTGTATTGCCGCTGTAAGCGATCATTTCACCTTTATTGAACTCAATCTCATTTTCAGGGAATTTCACCTGAATGTAACTTGAACCATAGTCAAGCAGCAGCTCATTGAAGATTTTATTCAACTGTCTACCGCTTGCGTTGGTCATAGTTCCCAGATCCTGTAAATGTCCAAATAGGATTTTGATACCTTCTTCATTTGTAACAAAATCCTTTACTTCAGGAAGTGTCAGCATCAAAGCGGTTCCATAAAGTGGATGGTTAATCATCAATGAATCTACATATCCCTTTTCAGGAGCGAATACCTCCAACCCAACTCTAGAATTTGTGGATAGGTCGATACCTTTATGAAAATGTTCGCTTATATTTAAGTCTGCGGAGAAAGTGCTCCTGTATTCACCAAAATATCCTGTCACCAATAATTCTATATTAAGTGGATCAGAAAGAACTGATGCTGTTACTATTGATAAAGAAAAAATTAGAAAAACTGTAAGAGTAACGGTCTTTTTCATAGTTACTCCTCCTTCACAATCTGGTTAGTATATGCTTTTGTAGTTCTTTATCTGCTTGATACCTTAAATAGACCACGTTGTTGGTATATTTTTCTTCTAAAACAGTCATTTTTTCTCTGTACTGTAAAAACCTTGATAGTTTGTGTATGGGTATTTTTATGCTGAATATCTCCTTATCTTTGTTGAAATACTGATGCACTCTATTCAGCATTTCCTGAATATTAAAGCTTTTCAATGCACTGACAAAAACTGCACCTGGATATTTGTTTTCAAGCTCTCTTATTCTATTGTTTGTGCATAGATCTATCTTATTTAACACAACAATTTTGTCTATCCTATCAGCCCCAATCTCTTTCAGGGTTTTTTCAACAGTTGCGAATTTTTCATCAACATTCATATCCGACGCATCCAGAACAACAAACAAAAGATCAGAAAAATTTACTTCCTCCAGCGTTGATTTGAATGAAGCCATTAACTCGTGAGGAAGTTCTCTTATAAATCCAACAGTGTCCGATACTAATATTTTCTTTCCACCTGACAGAGTGGCACGTCTTACACGTGTTTCAAGTGTTGAAAATAGTTTATCCTCTGTCTGTAATTCACTACCCGTTATTTCGTTCATTAGCGATGTTTTCCCTGCATTGGTATAACCAACAAGTGACACTACCGGTATAGAATTCTTCACTCTTCTTTTTCTCATTGTAGAACGCTCTGAACGAAGTTTCTTTAATGCTTCTCTCAAATGAGATATTCTCTTCAGTGCGTTCCTTTTATCTATTTCTAACTTCTTCTCACCCGGTCCTCTCGTTCCAATCCCTCCACCTAAGTTGGAAAGTATTTTGCCTTTTCCCTTAAGTGTTGGCAAAGAGTATCTCAGTTGAGCAAGTTCAATCTCCATTTTTCCCTCTTTTGTAGTGGTATTTCGGGCGAAGATGGAAAGAATAAGTCCGGTTCTATCCATGACAGTTATATCAAGAACTTTTTCTATTTCAGATTTTTGTGATGGGCTCAATTCATCGAGTGCTATTAGATATGAGATATTTTCATGATGAGCTAATCTTTTGATATATTCAATCTTGCCTTTTCCGATATAATAAACGGGATGAATATGTTCTCGATTTTGAATAATCGTTTCTACAACTTCATAACTAGCAGTTGTGGCCAGAAATCTCAATTCATTACATAATTCAGCTGTTTTATTCTTGTTGTATTGATTGGAGAATGCTATAATTAGTGCTCTTTTTGTTATTTAATATCACCTCTTCAATTTTTCTGTGAAAGCTTAACATAGTTTGAT
>JASMTM010000013.1:0-4700 GCA_041694295.1 Petrotogales bacterium | reverse complement strand
TATTAATTCATAATATAGATAGGGCTATCTCTGTTTCAATAATTATTCGAGTGAGGATTTCTACAGAGCCCAATTATTATTGTGTATACGGATGTTCGAAGTTTTGGATAATTGCCTTCAAGAACAAATCCATTTTCTTGTAAGATATTATTAAGATTATTTCCGAATTCTTTTTTTGCAATTTGTTCAAGATGAGGAATTTCTGATTTTGCTTCAGAAATGCTATTCTCGATTTCCGCCTTCAACGAAGGTTCTAAAGACAATTTATTTAAATTTCTATCCACAATGCTTATTTCTGTATTCAAGATGCTGATTCTTTTAGTGGCATCTGATTCATGTTTATTTATTTTTCTGAGTGATTGTTGTATTTTTTTTATTGCGTTGTTTTGCTTGGAAAGTGACGTAACTAAATTATCCATAAAATCCCTCGATATAAATAACAATTGTTAGTTATTAGTAAAGTAATCTTATCTCCCTATTATTCTTTCATTGTTAAATAAGTTCCTACAGAGTTAATCTATTAAAATGATATTTCTCTTTTTAGCCATATCATCTCATCCAAAAATAGTGACGGAAAAAGCATTCACTTAAATACGATTTAATACATATTTTGAATTAGATTACAATTATTCTGTTTTTACATCGATTTCCCATGGCACATTGGGATATTCCTTTTTTATTTCATCCAATTCATCAATCAAATTCAAGAAATAACGTTGAATGGCTTTTATGTGGTCCTCTTCATTCAGGAACTGTTCAAGTTTCAATTCTTGAGCTATGTTTGTCCATTTGTTTGCTTCTGTAAGATTATGTCCATACCATTTATCAGGATTTGATTTTACAATATCTCTCATTGAATCAACTATTATATTTCGATTCGCAGCAGCAGGTCCTACATTTACTTGAATTCCAATACGTGGAGTACTGGTTATTTTAGAGTTGTCAATCCAATATCCCAAGAGAAGCTCGAAATGTTTGTCATTTTGATTTTGAAGATGGGTATATCTATTGAAATTTTTAAGTTGGTTAAGGCGGAACGAAACAGATGATATTCCGCCCGCTACTTCAGCAAATCTATCAGAAACTTCCCCCTGCATTGTTTCATCCATCATATTTCTGACTCTTGTAAAGTTTGTTAAAGCCAAGATATCAACATTTGTAAATCTATTATCCCCTGACAAATCGTATTCCTCCATGAATTTCAATGCTTCATTTATTAAAACATCATTCACTGATTCTTTAATTTGTCTTTATTTGTACAATTTTTGAAAATCGCAATTTCGTTCTTTTTGTCGTAGTCTCGTGTTATGTAAAGTAAGGTTCCCTTGTCTATATTTGAGATGTTATCTAGATGTTCTGCATATCGTTTTAGTTGATTGTGCCCTTCACATGAATCGATCTTGCATTCCACAAAGACAAGTTCTTTTTTTCTTTCATTAGCCAATTCAACATAGATATCAGGCCTGCTTCCAGAAAAATGAGAATACATTGCATCAAAAGATTCCTGGGTACTTATATGGGCATTATCATAGTCAATTTCCGAGATATTGAATTCTTTCAGCCAATCTGTCATTAGTGAAGGATTTGATTTAAGCAGGTAGGTGAAGATTTCAGTGAAAAAGTCTTCAAGTGGAATTTGATTTGGATTCAATTGCAATAGATTATGGAACACCGACACAAAATCAACTCATTAATTTTTAGAATAAACAATTTGCATTGGCAATCCTTTATCATCAAATTCAGGATTCTCTGGTATGAATGTAAACCCATATTTGTGACATAATTTTGCGGTGACAGCTGCAGATAATGCATCCAAAATATCGTCTCTGGATACTTGTTTTCGTTTATACTTTGATAATGCACTGTCTATTATAGCATTGGTTGATTCGCAATATTGTATCAGAGTATCTTTCCGTTCTAGAAAACCTTCCCTTTTCTTTTTATTGAATTCCATTGGATGACCAGCTAATCCATAAAAACACAATTCTGGATGGACTTCAATTACATGCTGTTTTGCAGGATAATTATGCATATAATCGTCTACATCACCAATTTTTGATGATATAGCAAATGCCTGCTTTGTTAGATTTTTGCCTGTAATTTTTTGATTTAGACGACTGGCACTTTCGTAGGTATCTTCTGAAAGTGATTGCCTGCAAGGGGCGCGGAATACACTACCTCTTTTTCTTTTTCCGAGCAGCTTTCGGGCTTGTTTATCACATAAACGTTCGTTAGATGTTGATTCTTTCAAACCTATGGGAATGTCTATTAGTATAAGAAAATCTTGAGTGGAATTATCTTTTAGTGTGTTCCAAAGGCTACATATGTCTCTGAATATGTTTATTTCCCACTCATGATTTGTTGAAAGTTGAACTGTGAACCAACCATCTTTACACCCATCTGCACCTACAAATTTCATTTTACTCAACCTTCAACTTGCAAGTTAATTTACAGCATGTATCTATAGTGCCTTACAAAGAGTAATAGTAATTTTTAATTTTTTCAGAAATTAACTTCCTTCGTTCCATTAGGAAATTATCATAATCTTCGATGTCCATGTGGAAAATGTCTTCAGGTATACAGTTCATTTTAAGATTTTCCATAAGAGCTTCTTCACTACATATTGAACCATATTTTGCATTTCCTGAACTACATTGTTCCTTTATTTCATTGAAATATACTTTTGGTGGCTTGCTGCTAACCTGTATGTTTATTTCACTCTGCATGTAAACATAGTTAGCAATCTGATTATAACGTCCTCTTTTGAGGCCATATTTTTTCAGATATTCTTTTGGGAATATATGATGAATGTCCCCATGGTGGCTTATCAAAGCATCTACGGTGATATCTCTTGAAAGGAATCCCAAATCTTTGTTTTTGACCTGTGACGCTAAATATACATTGAAGTAAGGACTGCTTGATACTGATGTATCAAGGTTCTGTATAAGACCTACATCAAAAAATGTATCTGAAAGTACTGCTTGTTCAACGTCACTCAAATACTCTCCAAAATCTTTGTTAGCAATATTCTTTATGTCACGGTCAAATATTGATTCTGGGGAACTGGAATAGCGGCCTGTAAGTACTGAAAGTACAAACCATCTACGCACGTATTTTTCGATGTCATTTGGTTTGTAATCCATCGATTTTAATTTTAGATAAACGATATAGGCAAAGTTCAAGGAGTTCTGTGACCGGATAAGTTTTGAAGAAATAAATCCTGCAGACCTGATAATCATCAAAAATCTTTTGAAATTATGCTCATTCATAAAGTTGTAAATACCATGTTCCAGTTTAGCAAATGAGTCGTTCACAATTTCTTCTTCATAAGTTCGGGTTTCAAAGTTTCTTCCTGAAAGCAAACCAACGAGGTCAGCAAGTCTTCCCCTCTCAAATTCTGATGTGAAAACAACTCTTAGCATATCTGTATAACCAGGGTCATAAAGGTCATCGTTTTCATTTTTCAACCAAGACATTTTTTTGAAAAAATCGGTTGAAGCAAATTCAGTATCAATATCCTTTATCTGACCATGAAATTCGGGTGCAATAGCCATATGACAGAAATAATCGATGGCTTTCCTGATAGTAGAGCCATTATTAATTTCATTTGCAGCTATCTTTGACATTGCAAAATCAGCCTGACTTAAAGGTACACCTTTGGAATTAATCCTTATGAATATCTCAGTAACAGTTTCAATATCGAGGTCAGAATCTAATTCGATAAGACCAAGTTGTTTTTTTGTTATGTTTCTGAGGTTCTCAAGGGCGTTTTCGACATATACATCTTCAATATCTGGGTTTTTCTCACAGTATTCTTTAACAAGCCGAATAAAACTCACATCACCGTTGATAAGTGGAGAGATATCATGAATCCAAGAGTTATCTTTTTGGATTGCGGTATTAAATACTTCAAACCTTTCTTCTAATGGATGAAAAGCTATCTTTATCTTCTTTTTCTTGTAATCATTGTCAATAACATACTCGCCAAGAATAGCAGCATTAAGAGCCATTACTCTTTGTTGTCCATCAATAAGAATTTTCTTTCCTTCAGACACAGTTCCATCTTTTAGCTTTACATTGGGATTTCTCCATGCAATGAGATAACCAATCGGATAACCCTGATATAATGAATCCATTAGGTCCCGTACTTTTGTAGAATTCCATACAAATGGTCTCTGTATTTCAGGGATTGCGATTTCCCCAGATTTAACCCAGGTCAATAGTGTTTCGACCAAATGCTGATTTACTGAATATTTTTGAGTTTTCATTAAGTACCCCTTATCCATTCGTCAAATCAAGTTTCTATGAAAATTTATTTATTAGAATCATCTTTGTTTTGTTTCTTCAATTCTTCTATTATTAATTTTCCCAAGTTTCTGGTATTTCTAAGATTGCCTGTAGAAAAATATAAGTTTATTCCCAAGTCCTTTTCTTTATTTACATTTCTGAGTATCGGTTTTGCGACTTCATATTCCTGGGTATTAAGATTGAATATTTTTATTGTTTGGCTTTCATACTGTTCTATTCTATAATACCCGCTCGAAATTCTTGCATATGCCAAATCTTTGATTTTACCAGTTTCATGGATGACTTTTTCTGGAGATGTATATTGAATATTAGTTTCCTGAATGTGCCTGATAAATGCTTTAATCGTAGGCTCTGTAGAAATCCTCATTTGAATAATTACTGAAATAGAAGTT
>JASMTM010000012.1:0-13897 GCA_041694295.1 Petrotogales bacterium | reverse complement strand
ATGTTTTTCCAGACAAGGTATTCCTGCGTTTTCTGGTCTCCTTTGAAATTTACCTTGATTTCATTTACCTTCATTTCCTTGATCACAAAAGTAAGAAATCCTTGTTTTTCGTCTATCTTGAGCGAAATCTTCGTGAAGGGATAACCTCTATCAGTGTAAAATTCGTAAATATTCTCCAGAGCCTTGGCCACATCTTCGTTCCCTATCTTCGTGTCTTCATCAAGTCCTGTTGAGTCAACGATAAGAAGTTCTGGAACATTTTCATTCCCTTCAACGAAAATAGCATTTAAATTAATCGGCTTAGATATATATTGAACCGGTTTAAAGCTCAAAGTCATTAACTTTGCCTGTCCTTTTTCATCTTCGGGAAGTGTAACTTTGGTAAGGGTATTCATAGCATTATTCAAAGTAAAGGACAATGCTTGGTAGACATCCTTCAAATCCCACTGGCCTTCTTCATTAGCGTAGTAAGTAGAATAAAGCGCCTTCACACCATTAATCAATGATTCGTTCGTAGGTATGTAATCTGTTTTCTTTTTGAAAATATTCAGAATATCCGGGGTGTTAACATATTTTTTGTAGAGTTTTAGTTCAATTTTTTCTTTGAGAGAATCAGTTATTTCTTCTGATAATGGTGCATCAATTTTTACATCCCAGAGATAATAAACTGTTATTGTAAATGTAATTTCAATATCTTCAGTTATGGTTCCCGAAATCAATTTGCTTTTGTCAACTGAAAGATCCCAGGAAACTTCGAAGAACTGTTCTGCATATCCTGTATTCTTTATGGTGTCAAATATGTTTTCTTCTGTTTTAGGAATTTCGTATATGAGATTTCGAGGATTCATTGGAAAATCGTTCTTTATGGTTAATGAACTGGCAATTAAAGTCTCTTTTTTGATTATTTCCGGGCCATCGTAGTTAAAAGAAACACTTACAACAGGGTATTCTTTTACACTGATTAGCAATTCTCCTTCATCTTTGTTCAAAGAATAATGCACTTCACTAAAATACCCTGTACTTCTGAGTTTTTCAATGGATGATTCTAGTTCGGTTTCATCAATTTGCTCCCTGGGTGAAATTGACAGTATATCAAGTATATTTTTTTCAGGAATAGTTTCATTACCTTTTACAATGATTTGATTTACTGTTATTGCGGAAAACATTGAAACAACAAACAAAACAAAAACAAAAAATAAGACAAGCTTTCTAAGCATATTCATTACCTCCCAGTGATTCTTCAGCTGAAACAAGAATATCGTAAAGAAATTTCATTTTTGATGGACTGCTGGTA
The DNA here is from genome assembly GCA_041694295.1 of Petrotogales bacterium. Classification (GTDB taxonomy): domain Bacteria; phylum Thermotogota; class Thermotogae; order Petrotogales; family Kosmotogaceae; genus JASMTM01. The sequence goes on along the minus strand of JASMTM010000012.1, from coordinate 12,603 downwards.
TAATCATCTCCCAACTTTTCCTTCAATTCTATCGAGGAAAAACTGTAGCCATCATTTCCCAAAACTCTGCTTATGTACCAAGAAGTATTTTCTGACATGGTGAGAATGGTGAAAAGCGCTTGGGCAATATTACCTAAAGGCTGACAATCGATATTAGATAGATAAAAGAGTGCCTCTACACTAGTTCCTACACCCTTTTTCGATTTGATTGTAAAGGATCCTCCGGTGTTCTCTACTGCAAATTTTAGCATTGGTAAACCAAGACCAAATTTAATCTTTTTGTTTTTTTCTGTATAAAAAGGATCAGTAATATTGACAAGTTTTTCCTCGTCTATACCCTTGCCGTCATCAGTTATCTTTATGTTAAGTGTTTTTTCAGGCTGTTCTTCGATGAATAATCTAATGCTTTTTGCTTCTGATTCAACCGCGTTCTGGCAAATATCAACGATGTGATCAGATATTGTTCTTAATCCCAAATTATTTTCACCTTATCCCCTGAGTAATTGTTCTTGATAATAGTTTTGAAATTGTTATAGGTTCTTTTATTGGTATCAATTCTTAGTGTTGGTTTTAACATCTTGATACTGTGTGCATCGCTGGAGTGAATAACCGGATAATTTTTAACAAAATCATTTTCTAACATGGTTTTTTTAAAAGTCACCTCAATTATGGGTTTTATTTGCATCTCCGGAATAAAGCCCATTTGAAATAAAACCCCCATCTTTCTTTCTATGTGAGCAAATGCTGCAATACCTCCAAATTCATCTATGGAACTAAATACTTCACTTATATTCAAATTAACAGGTTGACCGAGCCAAATATCTTCCATCTCGTAATATTCATCATCTTCATCTACATATAATTGATAACCAAATTTTTCCGGATCTACAAAAACCTTCTTCATCTTTTTTTCGAGCCATCTGGAATAATCTTCTGCTAGGTCTACTGAACTGAAATATCCAAGTATATGTACGTCTTCCAATGATTGAACTTCAATACCGGGAATTACCTCGATGCCTCTTTTTTTGAGAGCATTTTTAAAGACCCTTACATTACCGCATGAATTATGATCGGTAATTGCTATCCAATTAATTCCGAGTTCAGATAGTTTTTTCCCAACAGCTCCAGGAACCATACTAATATCTGCGCACGGAGATAAACACGTATGTATATGAAAATCACAGTCAAAGTATTTTCTATATGTCACTGATTTCAAAACCCGCATTAAATAAATTAAATATCGTTTGGAACCCATTGTATTTAGACGAAAGTAATGAAATATTGTTCTCTCGCGCTTTATCTATTGTTTCTTCATCAAACTTAAGGTTATTGCACAGGATTATTGCTTTAATATCTCTAATACTCGCTACCGCTATTATGTTTACGTGGGACTGTATGGTAACCCAAACAGAGTTATCAGGCGCATTTCCCATGACATCACTTAACAGGTCTCCTGTATATCCACTGGTAATTTTGATCTCTTTATCGTAGCAATATACTTCTTCTAAATACGTCTTTTGTATGATTTCTTTAAGCTTCACAGTTCATTCCTCCCTGTTTCGATAAAATATCATTTCTACAACGACACCTTTTCCTGCTTCTGACATAACCACCATTTTGTCAGAATATCTGCGCATATTTGGAAGTCCCATACCTGCTCCAAACCCCAGTTCTCTTATATGATCTGGAGCAGTGGTATAACCTTCTTTTAATGCGAGTTCGACGTTTTCGATACCTTTTCCATGGTCTTCAATGCGTACTCTTATTACGTCTTCATTTATCCAGCAGTAAATGAACCCTTCATTGTTGCTGTGAATGACAACATTGACTTCTGCTTCGTATGCTGTTATTGAAACCCTTCTGGCAAGTTTATCATCACCAATTTTTTTACTGAGGAAACTCTTCAATTTTGCAGCTCCCATACCTGCCATATCTAGGTCTGTGTAGTTAATATGAAAGGCAAAATCAGCATGACCTTTCTTAACATATTCTCCTGTTATTAAGGATTTTTCCTGTATTTCACTAAGGCGTTCGAGGGCTTTTGTTCTTCTTTCGTCGTGAACATAGATCATACGAAAACGTTCTAAAATAGATCTTAAAACGTCTTTTTTTGTTACTATACCGACAAGTTCCTTATTTTCAGTTACAACTGGAAATCTTCCATAAGGATACCTTTCAAATTTTCTAATCAATGATTCAAGATTTTCTTTTGGAGAAAGCGTAACGATATTTTTTGTCATATGACTTTCGATTTTGTCTTTTATTGCGTTATTTTCTAGTGCTACAATAATATCTTCTATACTAACCAACCCTATAAGTATATTATTGTCATCCACAATAGGAACCCCTGAAATCTTTCTAATCCTCATTAATTCCTTTGCCTGCCACATTGTTCGATCTTTTCTCATTTTATATAGATTTTGATTCATAATTTCTGAGACAACTATGTATGAAAAGTATTTCCGCAACTTGTTAATTAATTCATCAAGACTGTCACTAAACAAATCACTATTCCTCCTCAAGTACATCCTTTAGGTTAACTTTGTAGAGTTCTCCGCAGGCCTTATATAATGAAACCTTTGAATGTATTAGAGGAATATCAAGCTCGCTTGCAAGTAAAACTGTTTTTTCAGGAACGTCTTTCTTCCTTACGATAAGTACAGCCGCGGCACCTATCAATGAAGCTGTTCTAACAGATTGAGGAGTATTTAACCCTGTGACCAGGAGCATATTTTGTTGTCCAAAAGCCAGTACATCACTCATCATATCAGCTGCACCCACGCTTTCTATTACAACATCTTCAAAGTTTTCAGTATCATTTAAAATTTTGCATTTTAGCAGTTCAGTAATTTCCTTCAGTTTCATTTTTCCCATCCCTCCTGTTAAGAATGTCGCCCCTGTATTCGTGGGTTAAAAATGCGTTATATACATTTGGATAGTGTTTTTCAAATATTTTTGCTATTGCGATAGCATATTGCTGAATTTCGTATTGAGCGTGAGAATCAGCTCTAAGATTTAAAAAGTTCATCAGACTACGACAATTTATCGTCCAGTAGCATTCTGTGTACATTGAGGTAGGTAATATTATTCTAGCTAATTCTTTTGCTACACCCATTGATAATAATTTTTGATACTTCTCGTAAGTGTGATCCAGTTCTTCTTTGATTATGTCTATCGCATTTTTGTTCATTTCTTCGTCATCCGTTTTTACTGACCCCTGTTTATTCTCACTTTCAGGGACTCTTATTCTTTCGGGAATATACCATTCAGTTTTGAATTTCGTGTATCTCCCACTTCTTTCGTTTATTGAAGCAATTCTGTGTCTTACCAGCTGTCTCATAACAAATATGGGTAATTTTAGGTGAAATTTAAATACTATATGTTCAAAGGGGGTGTGATGTTTATGTTCCATTAGATAATTTAGAAGCTTTATATCCCGTTTTTTCGTTGTTAGCCCTTTTCCAAAACTTACTCTTGCTGATTGTACTGGAGAAAAATCGTTTCCCATAGTTTCTACCAGACGAACAAATCCTTTGTCGAGTACATTAAATTCCACTTAAAAAACCTCCTATCTAAAGCAGTCCAGAATTGCTAAAATAATACTGTTAATCTTCATCTTTTTCCAGTGCTTCTTTCTCTTCTCTGACTCTTTTACGCTTGAAAAAGTATTCGAGTAATATAAGTCCAACAATAATTATTGCAGCTATAGGTATTAATCTTTTAAAAATCACCGATAGAACTAAGTCTCTTCGTAAACGATCAAGGGTTTCTTTTACGTCTTTCCTGTATTGTTCCATTTTGCTCATTTCCAGGTAGTACCGAGCTAATGTTTTTTTATCCTCTACATCGGATTCCAGATAAGCAAAACCTATATGTACCATTGCATCTTTATTATTAGGATCGTTTTCCAGTGACTTTTGATAATAGTGTAATGCTGAATCAATATTGCCCTCTTTCTCTGCAATTTGTCCCAGAGCATCGTAAGCCTGACTGGCATAGTTTTTCGGTATTACAGATAGATCTGTGTCCTTTAATCTCAATTCAGCTGTACCATGTTCCCCAATTATGTAATAAGAAAAACCCAGAAAGAATTTGCTGAGTTCACTGGGGTTATCAATATTCCCGAAATCTTCTATCACTTTTTCATATTCTCCCAGTCTATACTCACCCTTTATTAATTCATTCATAATATCTGATCCAAGATCAAGTTCCAGAGCTTTTTTTCTGTATTCCATGAAAATCTCGGGATTTTTGAAACTTGATGTTGAATGATATTCAAGAAATACATGGAAAATAAAATAGGCTTCTGGAAAAACCGTTTCCAGTTCTTTTGCTATTTCAACTGATTTTTGTGCTGTTTTTGGATCTCCCGTTGATTTCCAGTCGTTAAAAAATAAACGCAACGAAACAGCTTTTGTGAAAGGATCACTAAAACTTCTTGAATTAAGTTTTTTTAAAGCACCGACGGTTGATGTCGAAACAACAGTTTCTGCAACTTCCAATGAAAATAACAATTCCTCTGGTAGTTCTTTTGTATCAACATTTTCCAGATATCTAAAAAAGTTCAGTTTGTTGACCCTATTATAGTTTTCACTGTATTTCATAGCCTCGAAAATAGCTGCAACAGCATACTCAAAGTTACCTTCGATATGTGAATCAAGAGTTTCAAGATAATTCTTTGATAATAAATCGTTAGCTCTCTCTTTTAGCGCTTTTTCCGTATCGTTCTGAGAAAAACAAAAAGCTGCAATTAATAAGATAAGTATCGGTGTAATTAACTTTTTCATATCCAGCCCTTCTTTCCCATTTCTATCCATAAAAAGTCAGTATCTAAAGATATACTGTCATTTAATACAATGTACAATTGTGGTTTTTCTTCAATGGTTACGGCAATTCCTATTCCTGAAGCTGTGCGGACCTTTTTAACTATAAAATATTCGAAATCAGCTGAAACAAACTCCGGAAAAACTTTGGCTTTTTTTTCAAAAACTGTAACCCTTTTGGCTTTATCTGTGTGAAGCTCTCTACCTCTATCCCAGTCGTATATTCGGTAAGTTGCATCTGAAGCCTGCTGTATCTCAATAAGTTTTGATCCCGGTCCCAGTGTATGAACTAGTCCGGGTTCAATGAAAACAAGATCTCCCTTATTTGTTTTTATAATCTCAAGATCATCCATGTTGATTTTTTCGAAATTTGTAGGTGTGGTTTTAAATCCCGCTGCAATTTTCCCTTCTGTTAGAAAGTACCAGCATTCAGTTTTTCCCCAGGGTTCTTGTTCAAGTTTTCTAGCACTGGTATCGTCAGGATGAACTTGCAAAGATAACCATTCTTTTGCTGAAATGAGTTTAATGAGTAAAGGGAATCTTGGTGTTTTGAAATTTGAAAATTTATCTTTAATATCATCCGGATATAGTTGTGAACCATTACTATCATTCAGTAACGTTCGCATCTCCTGAAAGTCAGACAGCAACCAAACCTCTCCAATTGGCTGTTTACTATCATAACTGTATAAGTTATTTAAATTGCTATCTCCCCATGGTCTGGGTGAGAAAATCGGTTGTGATGTAAAAATCATTGACAAACCTCCGAAAGGAATTTCTTCATATGAAACAGTGCTTTTTTAGATTGCATTTCTCGTTTCTCCTGTTTATTCATTTTCTTATTTATAGGTGGCAGCAAGCCAAAATTTGCATAATAAGGGTTCAATGGTACACGTGCCTTTTCTGTCACATGCTCAATTAATGAGCCCAACATGGTTTTATCAGGTAATTTAACCATTCTTTTATTCTTGATAAATCTTAATATATTAAAAGAAACGAACGTTCCACTACCAATTGATTCAACATAACCTTCAACACCGGTAATCTGTCCAGCAAAAAAGAGATTGGGATATGATTTGGATTGAAGATACGGATTCAAAATTACTGGAGAATTCAGATATGTGTTTCTATGCATTACTCCATACCGTACAAACTCAGCCTTATTTAGTGCCGGGATTTTTTGGAATACCTTTTTCTGTTCGCTCCACTTCAATCTGGTTTGACAACCAACTAAATTATATAATGTATTGCTCTTATTTTCACTTCTTAATTGCAGAACAGCATATGGTTCTCTACCGGTTCTAGGGTTTTCCAGGCCAACGGGTTTCATTGGACCAAATCTCACAGCATCTTTACCTTTTCTGGCGATTTCTTCTATGGGCTGGCATCTTTCAAAAAGAAGTTTATCAGAAAAATTTTCTATTGGAACGCGTTCTGCTGTTATCAATTCTTCAACAAAATCTTCATATTCAGCCTTTTCCAAAGGACAATTTACATAATCGCCGGTTCCTGCTTCATAACGGTCAGCTATAAACGCATGCTGCATATCGATTGAATCAGCAGATACTATTGGGGCAACAGCATCAAAGAAAAATAGATTTTCTCCAAATAATTTTGCCAACCAGATCTCTAGACTTTCTGATGTGACAGGTCCAGTGGCGATTATCCAGATATTATTTATGTCCGAAAGATCTATCGTGCTGATTTCGTCATTGATTAACTCAATGTAATTTGATAAATGAACCTTTTTGGTTATGTCTCCGGAAAAGCCAGTTCTGTCTACAGCGAAGGCTTTTCCTGCTGGAATTTTATTTTTTTCTGCAATCTCAAGAAGAATAGAATTCATGAGCTTTAACTCTGCTTTTAACAATCCCGAAGCATTGGAAAGCAGTTCGGATTTAAGTGAGTTACTGCATACAAGTTCTCCGAGATTTCCTGTTTTGTGTACTTCTGTCATTTTTTTGGGCCGCATTTCGTATAATCTTGTCTTGATTTTGTTTCTTGCAAGTGTTAATGCAATTTCTGAGCCTGCAAGTCCTCCACCAACAATATTTATTTGCATATATTTATTATTCCCTTTCTTGTTCTAATATATCTAAAAAGCATCTCCTGATAATAACCGGCATATGGACTAAAACTTTGCATCCCAAACTCCATTATCTTTTTTGTGGAACCGGTAATATTGTACAGCTTTTCCATTATTCTTTTTACCCAAATATCAACAGGAAATGCATTCAGTTCTCCATAACCAAAAAGTGCAACACAACTGGCAACCTTAAAACCAATGCCTTTGTATTGCATCAAGGTATCCAGTTTTTCTTTCAAGCTTAGTTCCTTAAGTTTGATAAAGAAGTCCTCTGATTCGATTTTTTCCGTTAATTCATGTAACCATGTTGATCTGAAAGCAAGCTTTAAACTTCTGAAATCATTAATTGATAGTCCTTTCAATTGTTTTAAAGTTGGAAATGTGTAGAATGTTTCATCGTTAATCATCAAGCGATTTTCCGGGAAAAAAGCAGAGAGATTATCTGAAATTCTTTTGATATTTGGAATGCTATTTCTCGTTGAAATCATGTACTGAATTACCATCTCAAAAGGATCCTGTCTTAATATTCTCAACCCGCTGGATTCTTTGAAAGCATCCAGTGATACACTTCTGGAATATTCATTAAAAAATTTTAACTTTCCAGACAAATGGTTTGTTATAGTGACTAAATCGTGATCAAGTGAAAAATAGTGTTTTATTCCATTTATTAGATTTCTTCCAAGAAGTGTTTTTGAAGAGGACCATACCTTCAGCATATTACTATTTTGTGTGACAAAAAGTACCGTATTTCTTACTATACCTTTCCAGTAACCATTGTTTTTTTCCCATCTAAAGGTCTGGCCACAATCTAGTGTTATGTCAAGATTAAAAGGAACATTAAGCTTCAGTTCGATTTCATACATCTTTTAAAAGAAATGTAGGAAGTTGGATTAGAAGTTTAAAGAATGTGTCCTGGGTTATTTCTCCCACGACAAATAATCCATAACGTTTATCTTCAATATGAATCGGTATTACTGTTAAAACAACAAGCCCCTGCGTTTTTGAGCTGCGTGTGCCGGTATTCATTGCGAGTGCTAGAGAGAGCTCAGGAATTTCATAAGGCAAACTACTTCCAAGAGTCTCTCCATTTTTGTTAATGAGTCGAATTTCAATACCAATGGATTCCCCTAAAATCTCAAGCTTCTTTGCGAGTTTTCTGATTTTCTCTTCGTTCATAATTGAGTTCATTCTCCCTTCTGATTTTACAATTATAACCAGAACATTTCAGCCAGCCGGATTCATTATTGAAATTCTCGGTAAAATCATCGTCAACTATCAAACTGGACGGTTTAATCAGTGAAACAAGCTGCTTTAATTTTTCCAGGTCATTAGATATGTATTCCCTTAATTCGTCTATGTGTAGATCGTGTGATCTGTACTTCCACAGTTTTTTTGCTTTTGGATACAATTCTAACAGGTTTGAAAGATCATTTTCATCCTTTTCAATCTCTTTAATTCTTTGATTTACGAGTCCATACACACAACCACAATAATCCTGAAAATAGGAATCCCTAAGCAACTTTCTAGCTTTTACAAGGGTATTACCACGCCTGAAGTTTTCACCAACAAAACTGATTGAAAATGTTTCCGATATATTATTTCCTATATTAATGATTTCCTTCTGGTTTTTCCTCGCGCTAACCAAGAGCGTAGTTGAAAAGGCGTCATAATTTTTCAATTTTGCCAGCTGGGCAGTTTTTAATAATCTCAGCCTTATGCAGAACTCGCAACGCCTTCCCCCTTCATCTTCACTGGCAAACCTTGTGAATACCTTTTTAAATGGATAGGTATTATAATCCCCCACTATTGGCAATGTTTCATACATTTTAGTGGAGCTTATAAAAGCATTTAATCTTTTGACATATTCTTCATAGGGAAATATATTTGGATTATAGAAATATGGTGTAATTTCAAAACCAAATTTGTTTTTCTCGAAGTATTCCATAGTTGCTACATAATCAGGAGCACAACAAACATGCAAAAGCATTTTCTTTAAAATGTTATCAACTCCTTGATTGATTCATAGGTTTTTTCACCGATGCCATTTACATTCATAATTTCTTCCCTGCTGGAAAATTGGCTAACCTGATCCCGATATTCCAGTATTCTTTTTGCCAGCACTTCACCTATTCCGGGTAATCTTTTTAGCTCATTAATACCAGCAGTATTGATGTTTATTTTTGTCTTGCCTGATCCAACTGTTGCTTTTTTTATTTCAGTTTCTTTGACACAGATGAGGTCTTTAATGTTATTCAGTGTAGCGTCACCAATTCCTTTTACCTTCACTAAATCATCAATATGTAAAAAAGGTCCATAGTTTTGTCTGTAATCAATAATTGCTAATGACTTTTCAGGGCCTATACCCGGTAATGTTTGCAGTTGTTCGATAGTGGCTATATTTATATCGATTAACTCATTTTGTAATTTGTTTTTGAACTCTGTATTGTCAATATAACATACAACAAATTCTCGAATGTTATTAAGTGTTGCTTCTCCAATGCCTTTGACATTAGTAAGTTCCTGGGTGTCACTAAAAAAACCATTTTCTTGTCGGTATTCAATAATTGCATTTGCTTTGGCTGGACCAATACCCGGAAGTAAAACCAATATGTCTGCTGAAGCGCTGTTGATATCTATTGGATATACTTCTTCACCTGAAAGACTTTTATCAAGATGGTTACTGTTGGGCTGGGGTTCACCGCCTATTAAAAATACCACCAGTCCTACCATAAGTACTGCAATTGCAGTTCCTGCGATCTGTAATTCTTTAGGAGACAAACGTTTCATTGGATTTTTCTTATATACCTACCTTCAATATTCCACCCAGTGATTTCTTCGATTCTACTAGTATTTAACTTACTTGATTGTTCACTGGCTAGAACTGAATCTGGGTAAATTCCAAGAATGACACCGTAGTACAAATTTCCTTCAGATGTTTTCCAACTATAAATTAAAGCAGGAAAACCATTTTCTCTCAACGTGGAAACTTCTCCAGATATGCCACTGTAAGAACTATGAGTGACCATCTGGATGCCATATGCTGCTTTTGATGAAAACAAGCCTTTCAAAGGGTTATCTTTTGTTAATAAAACACCATAAAAATTATCAGATAACTTTGTAATGAAATAGTTTTCTTTCCCTAATTCCGTGCAAAGCTTAAATGCGGTTCTCCTGTCTACAGCTGAGTAACTAAAATCTGTTCCACTAACGAAATGTTTCAAAGACTCTTTAATAAGTCTGTTGTAATTAAACGTCTGAAATGCGAATAAGTTTGCATCATTTTGGTCTTCTGTTTCCTTTGTTGTGGGAACTTCCTGTGTTTTAATTTCAGTATCACTGGTTGGATCAATATCCTGTTTTTCATTGAATGAAGAGATTTCTTCATTTCGTATTCTTATCTCTTCGATCATTAATCTATATCTCTCATTTTCAATCTTTAACTTGTACGTATACCCACTAAGTATGAACAAAATTGTTATTAAACCAATAATAAAAATCGAAAACGCTTTTGTTGAACTATCAGAGTTCATCTAAAAAACTCCAGTCCTTTTCCGTATTTTCTAAATATTCTCAAAAGCTCGTCTACGCTGATTATTTCTTTAAACGGTTTGTTTTTATACATTGTAGATATTACAATACGTTCGTTCTGATATAACTCCTCAGTTATTGAACTCATATCCAATCTCCTTGGCCAACTTTTGTCCCAAACTAGATTTAAAGCGCTTAGAAGCACTTTGTAATTTTCTTCATCAAAGCACCCGTAAATCACAGCAAGCCAGGCTTCCAGTACGCTTGAAAAAATCAATGATGTTTGATAACTGAAGGTTAATCTGAAGGCATTTTGAATTATATTTGAGAAGCTTTTTCCCTGAATTTCCAGACCGGATTCCAGGGTTTCTGAAAAATTTGTTATCGCAGACCATACGAGGTCTTCCCATTCATCAAGTGAGATGCTTTTTGATTTTTTTAGCAGGTTTATCAAATACTTGAACATCCTCTGATCCTTTGTATGTGAAATGAGAATTATTGGCAAAAACTCCGTTCCACCCTTACTTTTCAATCTTTTGTAGCTGAGTTCTGGATCTATGGTAATTTTGTCAGGTACCCCTGTTACTGATAACAGATCTTTTTTGTATTCAAAATTTATGGCAAATCTTGATTTAACCGGCAAAAACGTTTGGGCTAATGTGGTACTTGGATACAAATAAATGTGCTTTACATAGTCATGAGTAAAACCTGAGAAACTTCCCAGATCAATTATGGAACCGCCACCAACAACAGATAGCGTTTTTTGACCTGAAATCTTTATCATATGGTAAATCTCAAAAACCTTGTCTATTGTTTTTGAGTATTCACCACCTCTGATTTTATACTCATTGTTTGATGGCTTAAAATCAGGAACACCGGAATCCCAGATTATTTGAGATTCCGGTATATTTTTGGATGATTCACAGCCATAATCGATATTTAGACTAAAATCGCGTTTGTCTTTATAGAGTAACTTTTTCATTATACTCCTTCTTTTGCCAAGCTCTTTAAAAGTTTTACCGAGTTTAGGACATCGTCATAATCTACCATTTCATGTGGAGAATGTACATATCTACAGGGAATGGAAACTGTTCCACTGGGAATACCTGCCCCGGTTGTTTGATATCCTCTGGCGTTGGTTCCACCAAAGATAAGTATTTCGTATTGATAGGGAATGTTATTTTTCTCTGCAACACTTTTTAGCTTGGATACGACACTGGAGGCACTGATGGATGCCATATCCTTTATCTTTATTGTTGGCCCCCCGCCAAGTTTGAATCCCATTCGCTTAAATCCTTTAGGGGTATCTGGACCTGCTGTGACATCGAGAGCTATGGCCATATCAGGTTTGATATCAAAACCGGCAACACTGGCTCCTACAATTCCTACCTCCTCCTGAACTGTGAATGCGAAATAGATATCATCCTTAGGTCTTTCAATCTCTTTTATTGCCTGTATCATGATAGCACAAGCTATTCTGTCATCCATTGCTTTTGAAACTAACCTTTTACCCAGATCGTAAAATCTTGAATCGTAGGTTCCAAATGTTCCAACTGATATCTTTTTTTCAGCATCTTCTTTATTTACAGCTCCAATATCAACATAAAGCAAATCATAATTGAGTTCTTTTATGTTCTCACCTGCGTCTTTCATGGTTTCAGACTCTACGCCTACGACACCTGTAACATCATTTTCAAATCTCAAATGTGATCCAAGTAAGATATATGGTGAAACGCCGCCTACACTTTCAACTCTTAAAAATCCTTTATCGTCAATGTTGGTTACGACCAATCCGATTTCGTCCATATGACCATCGAACAATATTTTCTTGCCTGATGTTCCTTTTTTCAATGCAATAACACTACCCAGGTTGTCCACCTTATATTCGTCTACGTGGTCTTTAATCTCAGAAATTATTGCTTCTCTTATTAAATCTTCTCTTCCGCTGGGCGAAGAGATTTCAGTTAGTTTTTTTATGAGTTCTTTCATTCGCTCAACACCTTCCCTTCAGTTATGAGAGTTTGGCCTAGTTTAATTGTATTGTTAAAATCATTTAGGCTCATTACACACATGGGTGAATGAATATACCTTGCTGAAGTAGAAATAACGCCAGCAGGAATACCTCTCAAGGTTCTAGCTAATCTGGCCGCGTCAGTACCACCTGCTGTT
>JASMTM010000011.1:0-5698 GCA_041694295.1 Petrotogales bacterium | reverse complement strand
AATTTTAGATCACTAAAAATACTGTGACCAACGACTGTAGAATCTCCAAGATAATTTCTTAATCGTGGATAAATTTCAAACATTGTTGGTTTATCAGACACATCCCTGTCTTTAAGTCCATGAATTCCTGAAATTTGAGCAGGAATCTTTATTTCTGGATTCACAAGTGTATGAAACATCAAATCGTAATAGATTTTGTTTTTATAAATAGGAAATGCTGCTATTTCAATGATTCTGTCGCCCTTTAGCGGGTTTGATCCGGTCGTTTCAGTATCAATGACTATGTACACCGAAGACATCTTCGTAACCTCCTGAACCAATTTTATCATGCGCTCATAAGGAAGATAAGCTAAAATAATTATTTCTTTTTCTTTAGAAGGTTAATTACATGTTTCAGTTCGTCAATCTTAAGCATTTTTGTCGAAATAAAATAAAGAACAGTAGCTACTACCAGCAGAATCACTGTTCTCATTGTTGACTGATCTAAAAACATTTGAACGCAAAGAATTCCGGATATCATTATGCCACTTGCCACTAGTATCTTTAACGTTTCTAACAGTGAATATTTTTGAAAACCAATACTTTTCATAAAAAATGGTGAAACAATTAAAAGTCCAATGATACCTGATATCGATGTTGCAAGAGCAATACCTGGAACTCCGATTGTAAAACCCAGTACTATATCCAAAACTATATTCACGGTTGCCATAGCACCTGCTACGATAGCTGGAAAAAGAGGTTTTTTCATTGCATAGTATACTCTGGCCAAGATACCAAAATATCCATAGAATGGAAGTCCCAAGAGATAAGCTCTCAATATCGAAGATGTTATCAAAGTATCCTGTGCAGAGAAAGCTCCATGCTCAAACAAAAGCGCTATTATGTCTTTTGACATTAACAGTAATGCAAACAATGATGGCATTATAAAAAAGGTAAGCGTTCTTAGGGATTCCAAAATGTTTGGCTTTATACTGTTCAAATTATTATCCTTCAATTTTGAGGTGAATTCTGGTAATGATACGGTTGCAACTGCTATTGCAAAAATGCCTAGAGGAAGCTGATACAGTCTCATAGCATATTGAAGGCTTGCAACAGCTCCTGCTTTAAGTTCAGTAGCCACCCTTACGTCAACCATTGAGTTTAGTTGGTTAATTGCTGGTGCTATTACTGTTAACAGAAAAAGGCTGATAAACCGTCTGGCGTCACTTTTAACAAAACTGGGATAGAATTTGAATTCCTTTTTATGAGAGAAAATCATAAGTAAGAATAGCTGAATAATCCCTCCTAGCAGAAAGCCTATTGTTGGACCGATAATAGGCTGTTGTAAATGTTTTGATAAAATAATACCAACGATTGTAGCAAGATTAATGAAAGCCGGAGATAGAGCTGCGATAAAAAATGCCCCCATACTGTTGAGCACTCCATAATATATGCTCCATAATGAGACCAGAAGAACGAAGGGAAAGGTAATTTTCATTAAACTTGAAGTGAGAGCTATGGTATCAGCGTCGAATCCACCAGCGAAAACCAGGGAGATAGGTTTTGAGAAAATAATTCCTGATAATGAAATGGCCCCTGTGATAGCACTAACAAGTATTATGATAGTTGAAGCAAACTTAAAAGCGTTTGCCTTTGAAATCTGATAACGTTCTTTAAACATGGGAACAAAAACAAGGGAAAGCGCACCTTCAGCAAATATCTTTCTGAGAAAGAACGGAATCAGAATTGCAACAAGATACGCATCGTAAGCGGCGGAGGTACCAAAATAGTTTGCGAAAAACATATCTCTTATGAGACCCGTGGACCTCGATATAAATGTGGCTACTGCAAAAGCAATGGTTCCCTTCAAAATTGCATGCGACATCTGTTAATCCTCCATCTTAATAAGTATCATAACATTACTTTAAATAGTATAACGAACTTTTTTATTTATGTAGTTTCTCTTTTCATGTAAGCCAGTTTTTATTTTGGTGTTATTATGAAAGCAGGAGGAATTTGTATGAAGATTGAGGAGTATAGATTCGGCTCCATCCGTATAAATGGAGAGACTTATGAAAATGATGTCATTATTACTCCAGCTGGAGTTTTCGAATGGTGGAGAAAAGAAAGTCACGAAGTTTATCCTGAAGATCTGGATAACATTTTGGAGTATAAACCCGATTTGGTGATATTTGGAACGGGAAAATCCGGTCGAATGCATATTACAAATAATACAAAAGAGTTTTTAGAGAACAAGGGAATAACATTAAAGATAGTCCCCACTGACCTGGCTAAAGAACTTTACAACAAATCTATTGATAAAATGAAAGTCTGTGCTCTTCTACATCTCACCTGTTAGTTATTCTCCAATGATCTTAACGAGAACTCTTTTCTGTCTCATACCATCAAATTCGCCATAAAATATCTGTTCCCAGGGACCGAAATCAAGTTTTCCGTTCGTTAGGGCTACTACTACTTCGCGTCCCATGATTGTTCTTTTGAGGTGAGCGTCGCCGTTGTCTTCAAATTTATTATGATCATATTGCGAATAGGGTTTTTCTGGGGCCAGTTTTTCAAGCCATTTTTCAAAATCATTGTGTAATCCCGGTTCATCATCATTAATAAAAACACTGGAGGTGATATGCATACTGTTAACCAGCACCAATCCTTCTTTGATTCCACTTTCATTTACGCATTGTCTGATTTGATCTGTTATATTTATCAGTTCTCTACGCCTATTTGTGTTGAACCATAATTCTTGTCTGTATGATTTCATTTTCAAACACCTCCTGGTTACGAAAAAATGCATATTTGCTTTTGATTATTGTACTTTTATTTTAACATCATTTATTTATCTTATTTTTTTCATATATGACAGTTTTTAAAACGCTTGGTAATTAATATTGTAGTTGGTTAAACTATGAACAGAAGGTGAAAAAAATGAAGACTTGAATAATTTTAGCACTGGTATTGTTATTAGGTGTCGGTCTATTTGCCGAGTTTTCAGTGGGTCTAAACTCTTTATTTGTAACGAACTATTCTCTTGATTGCCTGGAACACGGACGATTGCGGGAGTTATAGGGATAGATCCTCGAGTAAGTTTTGGCCCTGTTTATGCAGGAATATCGGCCCCCCTTTATGCTATTTGCTGCTGGTGCTGGTGAAGGTTCAAGTTTTATGCCCTTTCCACCTGGCACCATCATCGACGCTTATATAGGTGGCAAATTTGATATCAGTAATTTTTATGTCATGGGAGATGTTGGTGGTGTACTGGTTATATTAGCTGGTGGCATACCAAATTTTTTTCCAATAAGGTTGGGAGGCGGTTGGCATTTCAGCGAGCATGGCTTTCTTGAACTGAATACCGTTGCCATTGCACAGGATATTTTAGGTTCAATAGGTAGAATATATTATGTAGAGGTTGGATATGAATTTTAAATTTTAAGTAGTAAAAAACCGCCGAGAGGCGGTTTTTTATTCCATTGTATAAAGAATATTAGTAATCAGTAGGTAGGCATATTAAAGTAGCCTGGATTGGCCAGCACTGCAATTATTGCTATAACAACAAATATAAGGGCAATTATTATAAGAATTCCTTGAATTTTAAAAAAGGATCTGAGATTATCCAGTCCACCTTCGAGTTTATAGCTGGATTGACTTATCATATATTCATCGATTTCTTTCTTTGCTGTCCTTAATTTATATCCCATTATAAATACAATAATTGAAGCAATTACAGAAGGTATGGCAGCCCCAAGTCCTGCCATTCCTCCGGAAACCACTCCCAGTATAGCGCCGATAAACCCAAGAATAGCTCCGACCAGTATCCAGATGCCAAGAAATCCTGCCCAGTAAGACAGCCCTTTCAGTGTGGACTATGAGATTTTTGCTTCTTGAGATATTTGCTTTTCATTTTCCATTTATAACTCCCCCTTCAAATTTCCTAAAAAGAGTATAACAAAATAAAAAATCGGTTCCAAAGGAGTTTTTAGAGAGAAAATCAATACATCAAGTCAGGATCAACTTTATGTACGACAGTTCCATATTTAAGATAACCTCTTAAATGGTGGTAGGTCCGCTGCGACATTTTTTGCAAACTCAATGGTGTGAATCCTCCAACATGAGGAGATATGACAACATTGGGTAAAGTATGGAGCGGATATTTTGAAGGCAAAGCAGGTTCGTTACGTTTTTCAGGATAGTTGTACCATACATCAATGGCAGCTCCCTTCAAGTGTTTATTCTTTAGTGATTCATACAGTGCTTTTTCCTCCACTATCTTTCCTCTACTGACATTGACAAGATATTTTCCTTGAAGGTACTCAAATTCCTTATTGCCGATGAGACCAACAGTTTCTTTTGTAAGTGGTAAAGAAATAAAAATAATATCTGACATATCAAGTGTTTCATGAAGGTCGAGACTGAATTTGTCTATAAGATCATCTTTTTCATCGGGAAGGCTTTTTTTATGGGCAATTATAGAGCATCCGAAGCTTTTAATAAAGCGAGCTATATTTTTTCCAATGCTCCCATAACCAATAATTCCGCACGTTTTATCTTGAATGGTATCCCACATATCACTTTCAGGCGCACCTGCTGAAAAGCCATGCCATATGCCCCGTGTAAGATCGTTATGATATAGTACAATCTTACCGAGTAAGGCGAGAAGCATGGCAACAGCTCTTTCGGCGACGTATTGAGCGTTGCCATGATTGTTGATTACGATAATTTTCCTTTCTTTTATTTTATCCCAGGGTAAACCATTTACACCTGCCCAGGGAACAAAAATTGCCTTAAGGTTTTTTGCCCTTTTTATATCGCCATCCTTAAGATGACCGCCAACGATAACATCAGCCTTTTCAATATGATCGTATGGATTTGCATTATCAAAAGTTATGATTTCATGTTCCGGGAACTCCTTCTCAATATCTTCGAATCTGGCTAACCATTCTTTCGTTAATTTCTGTAACACAACTACTTTCAAGGTTTCACCTCCTGAAAGATTTGAACATTCACAGAACTCTGAAATTTTCTGGCAAAACTAACTTTTGTGGTGTGAAATAAACCATTCGTAAAGTTCTGGATCTGTGTAGGTTCTCATACAGCAGTTATGACCCATATTGTCGAATAGCTTTATGTTAACATCTCCACCCTCTTCTCTAATTCTTAGAGGAATTTCCATCGCTTCCTGAAGTGGTACAATTCTATCTTTTCTTCCATGGTAGACAAGTATCGGAACATTGATCAAGGAAGAAACAATACAGTCTATTCTTCCTTTTTGTATTGGGCCACTGCAAACAGGTGCGATAGCGCTAAAGATTTCTGGATAGTAAGAAGCTAAGGTCCAGACACCGTGTCCCCCCATATCGTATCCGGTTAAGTAGATGTCATTAATGCGATGTTCTTTTTTCAAGAAAAGGATAATTTCTTTAATCTCGTAAAAAAGGTCATCCCAGATTTTTCCAAAGGGACACAGAGGTGACACTGTGATAAATGGAAAATCTTCCATTTCACTCACAACTTTAGGTATGCCATTCGATTTTAGCTTGTCAATATCACTAGTTTTCGTCATGGTTCCATGAAAGTAAAGAATCATTGGCCATAGCCATTTGGTGTTACTCTGGTATTTTTTAGGAAAAGAGATTAAATATTCAATGTCAGAGTTAGATTGTTTCATTTTGTACAACTTTTTTGATAATTCCATAAAAACACTCCTAAA
>JASMTM010000010.1:0-2756 GCA_041694295.1 Petrotogales bacterium | reverse complement strand
GTATACAAAAAAGCAAAGGAAAATCTGGAAAAACTTATCAGAGATAATATTTTAGTCCAGGATGAAACACCATCTTATTATTTATATAAACAAAAAATGCACGATCATGAACAAATTGGTCTGGTAGCATGCGCGTCTGTTGACGAATATCAGCAAAATAAGATAAAGAAACATGAATTGACCCGAAAAGAAAAAGAAGATGACAGGGCTAAGCATGTATATACAGTCGGAGCAAATACTGGACCTGTTCTTCTTACATTTAAATCACAGGAATCTATTGAAGCGTTATTTAAAAAATTGGTTAACGAACTGGAACCTGTTTATAATTTTGTTGATGAAAACAGTGTCCAGCACACCGTCTATGTTGTAAACACAGCAAAAAGGATAAAAGAAATTAGAGATATTTTCAATAAAATACCGGAATTATACATAGCCGACGGACATCACAGAGCAGCTGCAGGCTCAAGGGTGAGGGAAAAAATGAAAGAAGAAAACTGCAACCATTCCGGTGATGAAGAATACAACTATTTTTTGAGCGTTATTTTCCCTCATAACCATCTAAATGTTCTCGATTACAATAGAGTGGTAAAAGACCTGAACGGGCTTTCAAAAAATGAGTTCTTAAAACGTATAGAGAATAGCTTTACCATTGAAGAAATAAATGAAACACCCTACGCACCAAAAGACAGACATGAATTTGGCATGTACATAGATAAAAACTGGTATGTACTAAAACCAAAAAATGGCACCTTTGATGAAAATGACCCGGTAAAAAGTCTGGATGTAGCAATCCTTCAAAACAATTTACTTGAACCCGTGCTTGGGATCAAAAATCCCAGAAGTGATTCCAGAATTGATTTTATAGGCGGTATAAGAGGACTGAAAGAACTTGAAAATAGAGTAGAAAATGGATGGGCAGTAGCGTTTTCAGTGTACCCTACATCCATAGAAGAATTGATGAAAGTTGCCAATGAGGGTATGGTGATGCCACCAAAATCCACCTGGTTCGAACCTAAACTTCGAAGTGGACTTTTCGTTCATTTGTTAAAATGAACAACACAGCGATTGTAGTCGCAGGTGGTTCCGGAAAACGTTTTGGAGGTTCCCTTCCAAAGCAGTTTGTTCCGTTAATGGGAAAGGAGATTTTTATCAGATCTGTTGAAATATTCCACAGATCTTCTTACATAAACAGGGTTATTCTTGTAACAAACAACAAATGGGAAAAGCTAACAAGAAAATTGCTCATAAAATATAATCTGGATAATATTGAAATGGTTGAAGGTGGCAATTCCCGCCAAGAATCTGTTTATAAAGGACTTGAATATCTTAAGTACAATTCACCGGAAAAAGTGCTGATACATGACGCTGTCAGACCCCTTTTTGACGGAGAATATATAGAAACAATATTGAGCAATATAAAACCGGGATTCGGTGCTGTTTTTGCAAGAGCCGTAAATGAAACGATATACAGAGCAGAAAACAACAAAGTTATTGACTCACCACAGAGAGAGAAATTCTGGCTGGCTGAAACCCCACAAGGATTTGTTTATAAGGAGATATTGGAGGCTCATAAACGTGGAATTGAAGAATCCAATATTGCTACCGATGAGGTACAACTTTATAAAAAATATATTGGTGAGGTATACATAATACCTTCAATATTCCCAAACCCAAAAATCACGACACAAAATGATATCATATACGCCGAAAATTTAATTGCAACCAAAAAATGAATAAAACTATCCAAAGAATGTATTCAAAAATCCCCTAACTACTTCAGCTCCACCAATAATAGTTCCAACCACGCTACCTACGTTTGCTAGAACAACAACCAGCAGAACTCTTGTTGCCTTGTTTTTCCAGAATCCTTTAAATGTATAGATATCCCCTGAAAGATTTTCCATATCTTCTACTGTGGGTTTTCTAACAAACGCTTCTACCAATCCTGCAAACCATCCGGCCGCCAGGACTGGATTCAGTGAGCTAATAGGTGCCACTGCAAAAGACGTAAGTATGGATAGTGGATGTCCTAAAGCAGCTATTGTACCCAGAGCTGACAAAGAACCATTCCACAATATCCAACTTAAAATCTGATTAATTCCGGCATCTCTGTTTACAATAATTGTTGATAGAATCAGAGCGATTATTATTACTGGAATACTCCAGCCAATTATCTTACCAACATTTGACTTTGGTGGTATTTCATTAAGTGCTTCCAGATCCTGTTCTTTTTCGATGTTCTCTTTTATTCCAGGAACATGCCCCGCCCCGACAACAGCAACAACCTTTTTCCCCGGAGCTTCTTTTATCTTCTGAGAAAGATACATATCTCTTTCATCAATTAACAGTTCCTTTAGCTGAGGAAATGCCTTAGACAGATCACTTAAAGCTGATGTAAGCACATCCTGTGACTTCAGTTTTTCCAGCTCCTCTTCAGTTATTTCTTCGTTACTCAAAGCACTCATTATAATTAAAAAGAACAACTTGAATTTACCAAAAAAACCAAGACTGTTCCATATTCTTCTGAAAGTGATTTGAATATCTCTGTCAGCAAGAACAAGTTCTGCTTCATTATCTTTTGCAGACTGAATTCCCTGGAGCATTTCCTGGCCAGGATTTATTCCAAGTTGCTTTGCCATACGCTTCTGAAAAGAAGATAATATCATATTGGTCAATAAAAGAAAGGATTTTTTTTCTTTCACAACTTTAAAGATGTTGGTGTTTTTCCATTTATTTTTGTCCTGGATTGAGCGATA
>JASMTM010000009.1:0-3750 GCA_041694295.1 Petrotogales bacterium | reverse complement strand
GTATAGAAACAATCTTTGGGTTTTGTAATTTGAAGAAGGAAAGAGATTTGAAGGTCATAGCTATTGGCTGTCTGGTACAGAGATACTATGACGAGCTTTACAATGATATTCCTGAAATAGATGGATTAATAGGAGTTACCACTCCTGAAAAGGTTGCGGAATTGATAAATAATGGTACATATTTTTATCGATCTGAACCTGATGCTATTTATGAAAAATGTCGCAGAATTGATAGTAAGCCATATGCCTATGTAAAGATCGGGGACGGTTGCGATAGACAGTGCTCATTTTGTTCAATACCACTTTTTAAAGGTAAATCAAGAAGTAGAACTGTTGAAAGCATCGAGAAGGAAGTAAGACAGTTGGTTCATAATGGAACAAAAGAGATTGTTTTGGTTTCTCAGGATACTACCCAATATGGAATCGATATTTATGGAAATAAAAGTTTACCCCTTTTAATTAAAAGACTTGGCGAAATTTGTGGTGAATTCTGGATAAGAGTGCTTTACCTTCATCCTGATCACTTAGATTTAGATATTATTGAATCAATTGGTAAGGGGAGCAAAGTATTACCATATTACGATGTTCCTGTTCAAAGTGGTTCAGATAAAATTTTAGAGAATATGGGAAGAACGAGAAAAACAAAAGAACTTGGGCAGCTTTTTTATGAGATTAGAAGGGAAATCCCTGAAAGTGTTTTGAGAACGACAATTATGTTAGGTCATCCTGGAGAGACACCGGATACAGTACAAGAAACATTTGCATTTATTAGAGACATAGAGTTTGACCGACTTGGCGGATTTGTTTACTCTCGTGAAGAAGGAACAAAGTCTTATGAGCTGCCTATGACCATGTCAAAAGAAAAGGCTAAATCTTATATGGAAGAGTTGCTGGAGATTCAAGATGAAATTTCTCTGAGGAAAAATAGATTGAAGATAGGTGAAACCTTTGATGTTTTAATTGAAGAAAATTGGGAAGATAAAAGCTTAGGCAGAAGCTATCACTTCGCTCCTGAAGTTGATGGTAGTGTTTTTTTGAATAAGAAAATCGAACTCGGAAAACTTGTAAAATGTATCATCAAAGATGCATATGAGCATGATTTTGAGGGGGAAGTGATAAATGAATTTGCCTAACGCTTTGACACTATCAAGAATAATCGTTACATTTCCAGTTATTTTCTCGTTGTATTTTGCATCTGAGGATATTCGATGGGTTATTTTTTCAGCGATACTTTATTCTATTGCAGCGTCTACAGATTTTTTTGATGGTTATATTGCAAGAAAAAGGAATCAGATAACCAAACTGGGCAAATTCATGGATCAGATATCAGATAAATTTTTGGTAACATCAGTTTTTTTGGTTTTTGCATACCAAGGATATACAAGTTTTTGGCTGGTTTTTGTTGTAGTAGCAAGAGATATTTTGGTTTCAGGTTTGAGAATGCATGCAGCTTCTGAGGGGAAAGTGATTGCAGCGAATTATTTTGGTAAAGCGAAAACTGTACTGCAAATGACCTTTATTTTGTTTGTTTATATTGAAAGGATTGTAGAACTTGATGTGCCAATAGTTTTTCAGATATTTCAGTGGGTTGTTATTTTTGTAACAGTAATTAGTGGCTTGACTTATCTGAAAGACAGCGATGTATTTTCTGAAGGAGGAAAATAATTTGAGAACCTTTGTCGCTATAGATGTGGGGAAAAAGGTTGAGGACCTGGTTGATTCGATCGGTGAAAAGCTTAGAAAAATGGGGTTTAAGGCTAATTGGATTTCTGGAGCGAATACACATATAACACTGGCATTCTTAGGAGAACTTGATAGTCAGAAAGTACATTCAGTTGCTTCGATGATTTCAAAAAGGCTGAGAGGTTTTCCTGCATTCACTTTAAAGACTGAAAAGGTTGGTTATTTTAAGAAGAAGAACCTTCCGCGGGTCGTATGGATCGGACTTGAAAATAACGAGTTATTAACGCAACTGTTTAGAGAAACGAAAATTGCCTTAGAGGGTTTAGGTTTCATGATCGATGGCCGTTTTCATCCTCATATTACGGTGGGAAGGATGAAGTACAGTCCTGCATACTGGATGAAATTACTAAAAACAATTTCAGTTGAAGAAATGGTTTTTCCGGTAAATGAAGTTATAGTGTATAAATCAATTCTGACACCGAAAGGTGCTATATATGAAAAATTATATTCATGCGATTTTGAAGGAGGTTTAATAGAACATGAGTCCAAAGAAAGATGAAAACCTTTCAAAAGAAAAAAAGACAGCACTTGACAAAGCAATAAAGCAAATCGAAAAACAGTTTGGTAAAGGTTCGGTTATGTTACTTGGGGAAGATCAAAAAGGTGCAGTTGAAGTTATTCCTACAGGATGTCTTGCGCTTGATGTGGCATTAGGAGTTGGTGGTTATCCTAGAGGAAGAGTTGTTGAAATATATGGACCTGAAGCCAGTGGTAAGACAACAGTGGCATTGCACGCTATTGCAGAGGCTCAAAGAAACGGTGGTTTAGCTGCTTTTGTCGATGCAGAACATGCATTGGATGTTACTTACGCCAGGAACCTTGGTATAGATGTTGATAACCTTCTAATATCTCAACCCGATTACGGTGAGCAGGCACTGGAAATAGTGGATGGTCTAATAAGATCAAACGCACTGGATATGATAGTAATTGATTCTGTGGCGGCGCTTGTTCCCAGAGCTGAAATTGAGGGTACTATGGGAGATATGCAAGTTGGCCTTCAGGCCAGATTGATGTCTCAAGCTTTAAGAAAGATAGCAGGGACTGTAAACAAATCTAAAACTATCGTCATCTTTATTAATCAAACAAGGATGAAGATAGGTGTTATGTATGGTAACCCTGAAACAACTACTGGAGGAGTTGCATTGAAGTTTTATTCTTCAGTAAGGCTTGAAATAAGAAGGGGTTCATCAATTAAAGAAGGTGACGAAAACATTGGTAATGAAGTAAATGTAAAGGTTGTAAAAAATAAGGTAGCGCCACCATTTAAAAAGGTAAAGGTAGATCTTTTGTATGGAAAAGGTATTGTGCATGAAAATGAGGTTTTTAATCTTGCGCTTGACGATAACATTATTGACCGTAAAGGTGCCTGGTACAACTATGTTGACGAAAATGATAATGAGCTGAGTCTTGGGCAGGGAAAGAGTAACGCCATAGAATATCTTAAGGAAAACCCTGATATCTTTAGAGAGATTGAAAATCGAATAAGAGAAAAAAACAATCTTCCTAAAATTGGAGAAGAGGAAGGAGAAAAGAAAGAAGAGAACAAGAGTGAATGACCGTGAAAAACTGGATAAAGCTTTAAAAAAAGCCCATCATTACCTTAAATATCGAGAAAGATCAAAGTATGAGATTGAAGAAAAGTTGAGAAGTGAAGGCTTTAACGACGAAGTAATAGAAGATGTGGTCGAAAAACTATTAGAAAAAAATATTCTAAATGATAACCGTTTTACACGAATGTATATTGAGGATTCCATAAGAATAAAGAAAAGAGGACCTCATAAAATAAGAAGTGAATTAAAAAAGCTGGGAATTAAAGATTATTTAATAAGCGACGCATTGAAAGAATTTCAGGATGATTTTCTTGAAACTATCGGAGCAATAATAGAACAATACACATCCGACAGAAAATTGGGCGAAAAGGAATTGCTTAAGCTTAAGAGAAAACTATATCGAAAAGGTTTTAGCATCGAAGATATTGAAAGTGAGTTCGAAAAACAAGGATTGGAA
>JASMTM010000008.1:0-36982 GCA_041694295.1 Petrotogales bacterium | reverse complement strand
GTATGGGCATTCGATTTCTGGAAACGCCTAACCAAAGGAAAATATCTATGGTTGAGAAACAATCTTTCTACCATGGTAAGTCAATTTCTCGATTCGTTAATTTTTGTGTTCATTGCTTTTTGGGGAACACTGGAGCTAAATGTATGGTGGCAGGTAGTGTTTACAACATATGTATTCAAGTGGTTTGTAGCAGCCTTTGATACACCGTTCATTTATCTAGCCAGATGGTTACATCAAAAAAATGAAACTAAATAGTAGATTTTTGTTACGTTACACTAAGCGAAGGTACTGGCAATTATCGCAGCAACTCTGGCGTTGTTTTTTAACAAAGAAATGTTGGTCCTAACCGTCTGCCCATTAGAATAATTTGCCAGCTCGGAAAGTAAAAATGTGGTTAAATCTTTCCCGGTTACATTCTTTATTTCCGCATTATCTACAGCTTTTCTTATCCAATTATTTAACCTATCATAATCTATTTCCTCTTCTTCAGGAACAGGATTTAGAACCAGAACCGCACCGGATAAACCCAGTTCTTTTTTCTTAAGAAAAATATCTCTTATTTCTGATGGATCATCCGTTGAGAAACTCAATTTATAACTACTGCTTCTTGAATGAAACAGAGGAAATACGCCAGTGTTATAACCAACAGTGGTAATCTGGGAAGTTTCAAGCAATTCTATTGTCCTTTCGATATCAAGAATACTTTTAAAACCTGAACAAACAACAATCATAGAATTTTTGGAAAGTTCAGCAATATCTTGAGACACATCCCAGGTCCTTTGTCTATGAACACCACCGATTCCGCCGGTTGCAAACACTTCAATTCCTTCTTTTTTTGCAAGTGACATAGTGGCACTTACCGTGGTCGCTGCATTTCTCTTTCCAACAATAGCTGCGGCTAGTTCAGCCGTTCCAGCCTTGATGACATTCTTGTCGTCTGCTAGAAACTTTATTTCTTCCTTTGTTAAACCGATTCTCACTTCCCCAGCGATAATTCCTATGGTTTTTGGCACCGCTCTGTTTTGCTTTACTATCGTCTCCATTTCCAGAGCTGTTTCAACATTATAAGGGCCGGGAAGCCCCTTTGCTATAACCGTGCTTTCAAGTGCTACAATATTTTTCATCATACTTCACCTTTCTTTCTCGCAAAATGTATTGCCATTACGAGACCGATAACAAAACCACCTATATGAGCCCACCATGCAACTCCCGCGGAACCAGAAGAAGTAACCTTAAACACTCCATTAAAGAATTGTAGAAAAAACCACAAAACAAGAAAAAAGTAGGCAGGAATTTCAAAAAAAAGTGGAAAAAATAAAATAGGGACCACTGTTAAAATTCTGCTCCATGGGAAAAAATACAAATAAGCACCCATCACTCCCGCTATACAACCTGAAGCGCCTATAATTGCCACATTTGAGTTTGGCATAAAAGAAAATTGAATAATATTTGCAAGCACACCCCAGCTCAAATAATAAAACAGGAAACGTATGTGCCCCAACTTGCCTTCAACGTTGTCTCCAAAAACAAACAGTATCCACATATTGGTTATTATGTGCATCCACCCACCATGCATAAAAGTGGAACTTAGAAATGGAATGAAATTCAGCTGATTCACTGACATTTCATACATTCCTTGAATCAAGATTTTTCCTTCTGTAAATCTGGTGGGAACCAGTCCATACCTGTGAACGAAAATAATAAGATCAGCCATGTTGAGACTAAGCTCATACAGAAAAATTGCAACGTTCAGAACGATAATTGCATAAGTTACATAAGGAGTTTTTGAACTTTTTATGCTATCCTTAATCGGAAACATGGCATTCTCCTAACAAGCGGATATTACTTATTTTACCAGATAGATAACTTGAAAAGCTAAATGGCCAGTGATATAATTTTGCGCGTGTGCCCCCGTAGTTCAACGGATAGAACGGTGGATTCCTAATCCGCAAATGAAGGTTCGATTCCTTCCGGGGGTACCAGAAAAGCGCGGCTTGACCGCGCTTATTTGTTTATCCTTTTTATATTTTGTATAAATCTAAGGAGAACCATAAACAAGACGATGGTGTAACCAATAAATCTAACGCTGCTCGTAGTCGAATAAAGGACTTTATCAATACTAACTACAAATAAATCCGTCTTTTGTCAAATTTGTGGGTTTGTTCACAAACTCACGTGAGACTACAATTAATCTGAAAGCACAAATTTCAGTAGAGGAGGGTTTTTAGTGGCCGATGTAAGTTTATATCAAAATGCATTGAGACAGTTCCGAAAGGCTACGGACATAATGGAACTTGATCCTTCACTTGTGGAGGTTCTTTCCTTTCCGAAACGTGAACTGACAGTTAACTGTCCAGTGAGAATGGACGATGGCAGTATCAAAGTCTTCACAGGTCATAGAGTACAGCATAACATTGCAAGAGGTCCAGCAAAGGGCGGTATCCGATACCATGCAGATGTAACACTTGACGAAGTCAAAGCTCTGGCTTTCTGGATGACATGGAAAGCTGCTGTGGTTGGAATTCCCTACGGCGGTGGAAAAGGTGGTATCGCAGTTGACCCATCAAAGCTCAGCGAAGGTGAACTTGAAAGACTTTCCAGACGGTTCTTTTCGGAAATTCAGGTAATACTTGGAGAAGACAAAGATATTCCTGCTCCTGATGTCAATACCAACGCGCAGGTAATGTCCTGGTATATGGATACCTACTCTATGAATATGGGGCATTCTGTACTCGGCATAGTAACCGGTAAACCTCTTGAAATAGGCGGCTCAGCTGGAAGATCAGAAGCAACTGGAAGAGGGGTCAGAGTAGTAACAGAAGAGGCGATCAATTATAAAGACATGGATCCAGAGAAAACTACGGTGGCAGTTCAAGGATTTGGTAATGTTGGCTCACACGCTGCCAAACTTATTCATGAAGAAATTGGATCCAGGATAATTGCCGTAAGTGATGTTTCGGGTGGAATTTACGATGAAAATGGATTGGACATAAACGAATTAATCGAGTACACCAACACGAACAACGGACTTGTAAAAGGTTATCCTAAAGCTGAATCAATATCAAATGAAGACCTGCTTACGCTGGACGTAGACGTACTTGTTCCTGCTGCACTCGAAAATGCAATCACTGAGAAAAATGCAAACGATGTCAGAGCAAAGGTTATCGTAGAAGGAGCAAATGGTCCCGTAACACCAGAAGCAGAAGATATATTGTTAAGCAAAGACATTTTCTTTGTACCCGATTTCCTTGCCAATGCCGGAGGTGTAACAGTATCTTATTTCGAATGGGTTCAGGGCTTGCAGTGGTATTTCTGGGAATTGGAAGACATAAGAAGAGCCCTCCACAAAATTATGAGGCAGGCTTTCAATACCAATGTCAAAACAATGCACAAATACGGAACAGATATGAGAACCTCTGCTTACATAGTAGCAATTGACCGTGTTGCAACTGCTACAAAGCTCAGAGGGATTTATCCCTGATCGTATAATTAACGTAAATCACAAGCGGGGGATTTCCCCCGCTTTTTTAGACTTTTCACATAGCTCTCAAAAAATAATATAATGGACATAAACAGATAGTAATATCAGGAGAACCATTTTCTATTTGTTTTTTAGGAGGTGAACGGGTAGATATAAATAACCTGCAGACATGAATATAAAGTTAAAAAACGGAATGGTTTATGATCCCAAGAATGGTACCTTCAACAAACGTGATCTTGTCGTTAAAAATAGTATTATCAGTAACAATGATGATGGTGCAAAAACTCATGACATTGGAGGATACTATGTTTATCCCGGGTTCGTGGATTCTCATCTTCATTTAATATCTACTGGAAAACGACAATTAACTCCATCTCTTGATAAAATAAATAGCAAAGAAAAACTCTGTTCACTTCTAAAAAATTACTCCAGCAGTGATGAAGAACTTACTATCTTTAATGCACGAGGTTGGGATCAGGATAAACTTGGATTTATGCCTGATCGAGTTTACCTTGATGAATTTTTTCCGGAAACACCTGCAATTCTTGAAAGAAGATGTGGACATGTGGCAGTCGTTAACAGTGCAATGATCGACAAGTACAATTTAAAGGAGTTTGATGGCCTTGATGGTACCGTTATCTCAAAAGGTTACTTAAAAGAAAGGGCACTCATTAAAACACAGAATTTGATAACTCTGTCAAAGCAAGAAATCAACAAGTTTATGAACAAAGGTATAGATTTGCTCTTGGGATTCGGTATTACGCACGTCCATACCGATGATTTTCATGGTGTAGAGATGAAAACTCTTCTTGATACCCTGTCTGCTCAAAACAGAATTAAGATCTTTGAAAAATTAAATGTTCCTGAGTCTTCTATTGAAAAAATCAAACATTATACAGATTACGAAAATGAATTCCTTACAATTGGGTCTGTAAAGATATTCCTTGACGGATCATTTGGTGCACGAACTGGCGCATTATTGGATCCTTATGCCGATGATGTAGAAAACAGAGGTTTGCTTTACTACTCGGAAGGAGAGCTTAATAATATTCTCACTCTTTGTGAAAAGGAGAAATTACAGTTATCGATACATATCATAGGCGATAGAGCCCTGGAATTGGCTCTTAATGTATTAAGCAATTATCCAAATAGTTCATTGAAGCATAGATTGATACACCTTCAGGTTGCCTCCGATAATCAGATTAGTAGAATGGCCGAAATTGGTTTGATTGCATCGATTCAACCGGTGTTTTATATCTCTGATAACGAAATGGCACTGGCAAGATTGGGCGAAAACCGTTACAGGGAAAAAGCTTATCCTTTCAGAAAAATGTTTGAATCAGGAGTGAGTCTTTCATTATCCACCGATTCGCCGGTGGAAGATCCAAATCCGTTTTTAAATATTAACGCTGCAGATAACTTTTTTGACAGAAAAACCATACTTTATTTATATATGATAAACGGAAGAAAACATGGTTTCTCAAATGATACTGGAAGACTTTTGGTGGGAGAAAAAGCTGATTTCTTTATAACGAAAACCGATCTACTTCAAGCATCGAAGATTGATTTAGCAGAAACTAAAGCAGTGGTAACCTTCGTGAATGGAAATCCTGTACATGGTTCTCTACCTTGAACAACTAACCTGAAAAAGTTCTCTGTCTTCAAGCCTTATAGCTGTTAATTTGCCACCATAAACGCATCCAGTATCTATTCCAATTTTGGTTTTATCAATATAAGGTCCATCAAGAAATGGAGTATGACCAAAAACGATTATTTTATCATATAACGGTTTTTTGCAATATATAAATTCTTCTCTTATCCATATCAATTCCATTTCATCTTGTTCCTCAAAAGGTTTCCCTGGGAGAACCCCAGCATGAACAATAAGATATTTCTCTGTCTGATAATAAAATTTAGTATTTCTGAAAAATTCAAGATGATCGTTAGGAATCGAATTTATATTTCCATAACTATCCAAAGTGGCATCCATCCCGTTGAGATACCAGATTCTTCCCATCTTCTTATCATCAAGATAATCCAGCAACATCTGTTCATGATTACCTCTGAGGAATATACATCTGTATTTTTTTGAAAGATCGAGAAGAAAATCCACTACTCCCTTCGAGTCTTTTCCTCTATCAATATAATCGCCTACAAAAATCAATTCATCTTCTTTCTTAACAGGTAGTTTCTTCATAAGTCTTTTAAGGCTTTTCAAACAACCATGAATATCTCCTATAACATATCTCATATCAGAAAATATTCTCCATTATCAATTTCCATAGGAATGAAAAACCTACTCCAATAACGGGGCTTAGAACCCATTCAATTTTTCTTTCTTTTGAAAAAAACACTCTGTAAACAATTGCCGCTAGCACAGAAATAATAACCCACTCAATTTTGTTCGCAAAAACAAAAATGAATATTACAAGTCTTTCGGTTATTCCTATCGAATCGCTCTTTAGAAAATCGATAATACCTTTTCTGAAGAAATAAGTTACACCAACCGTAACAAGTAAAATTCCCAGCAAATACCATGCAAAGGGGGCTGTGATAAACGAATAACGTAGCAAATCCGCTGCAAGAAAAGACAGAAATGCATATACAATAACTGCCATTAATTCAATGAAATCCTGAGAAAACCGCGTTCGCAAAAATAAGATCACAGGTAATACCAAAATCGCAATTATAAACACAAGAATTCCCTTAGGTGTGGTAAACAAAGTATCAAAACTAAAAGCCAAAAATACCACTGCGCCCCACAGTATCTGATATAGAAATCTCTTTTCATTCATTTCACCTAGTTTGCTATTATTTACGAAAGCGTGATTGGCAACAATATAAGCAACCAACAAGTGTACAGGCATATTTTTTATCCTCCTATTTCAATCTCTTCCATGGTATCACAGGAACAGCAAAAGTGGCAACAATAAGAGAAATTAAAACCCCTCCTGAAAGGCTCATGCCAAAGTATCTCAATAATCTGCCCTGAGCCAGTCCGAAACTCATAAAGGCGAGCATGGTTGTTACTGCTGACATGGTTACCGATTTCAGTGTTCGGGCAGATTCATAATGTCTGTCCTTTGATGCACCATGTATCATATGTACCATTCCATCAACACCAATTCCAAGAATCAACGGAGCAGAAATAATAGTAACAAACGTTGTCTCTATACCCATTATCCCCATAACTCCGAACATAGATAGTAGCACGCCAATTACCAGAATGATCAATTTGATACTATCAAAAATACTCCTTCTTTCCAGATAAATAACAAAGAAGATAAAGCCCAGTGCAAACAATGATACAGGGGTTGTAATTTTTCTAACCAGATTCATCATGTGATAATAAACCTTTGGATAACCTCCTGCTTCATCCTGTAACTCATCAAGACTTTCAAATAGTTTTTTTATTCCATTTTCCTGGTATATTCTCAGACTGGGTTCGGCTGAAAGAACAAAGTAATCTTCACCTTTTGGAGTAATATAGTACAGCTGTCTTTTAATATCTTCCGGTAGATAGCCAATCATTAAATCAAGAACTTCGGATGTATTATTTGTATTTTCAGCCTTTTGCACAAATTCCACCAGAGGACCGTAATATTGATTTTTCTTAAGTAACGATTCTACAACAGGAGAATCTCTAAAGGTTTCCATCGAACGTAGTACCTGTCTGAAATTTTCCAGGAAATTTGCCTCGTCTTCTCCCAAAAGATCAAGAATGGAAGTTACACTGTCAATATTCTTGTTCTCTTTGAGTTTATCTGAAATTTCCTTTAATTCTTCAATATTATCTGCAAAAAAAGGTACATTATTTGTCAACTCAGAGCCAAACACTCTCTCAATAAGACTTAGTGAATCCATAGTTTCAGAATCTTTCGATATCAATCCAGGTGGAGTATAGGAAAAGTTGCGAATGTTATGCACCCCAAAGTAAGATAAAAAGACAATAAGCACTACCACTATGGCCAGGGAAATTCCTGAATATTTCTTTCCAAGCCTTGAAAGAAAATAGAAATATTTATCAAGCGAATGTATTTTGGCTGAAGACCCACCTTTACTTATAGAAGTAATCGATAAAGCGGGCAGGAAGAAATACATCACAGTGAAAAACACAAGAATACCGAGTGCTGTAAGAATACCCAATTCTCTAATTGCGGGAGCATTAACAAAAGAAAGGATTATGAAAACAAAGCCCGTAGTCAGAGCACTGACAAGCAGAGGGGTAGTGGTGGCTTTATAAGTTCGATATAAAATTTCTACAGGGTCTCCTGTCCGTTTGGATTCATCAGCCATCCTTGTGATTATATGTATTCCGTAATCAATACCAAGCCCCAGTGTTATGGCATTGAGAAATGTTGTTACTATATTGAGTTCACCAAAAATTACATATGATATCCCAAGGGTTAGGAACATCGAAATAGCCAACGAGCTGAACATAAAAAATGTGATTCTTATACTGGAATATGCCAAAAAGAATAACAAAGCTATTCCCATTAATGAAACAATTGTTGTAAGAGTAAAATCAAACTGGGCCTGTTGATGCGATTCATATGTATTGAAGTGATCTCCAGTCATACTGAAATATACATTACGATCATTCACCTTGCTTTCTATCCATTCTCTCAGCTCAGGTGCAACCTTTTGTACATATGAAATATCTGAACTTGGACCATCAAGTTTGAATCCCATAACGAGAATCATTGGATCTTCTTCTGGAAAATTCTCTGGCATTCTAATGTAGCTTTCAAATTGTTTGTTCTCGTTTTCGTCCAGTATTCGATTACTTATCTGTATAAAAGAATCAATGGACAGGCCTATTTCACGAAAAATAGAAAAATCATAGTTAAGCAATCGGTCAGGATTTTCTGGCATGATTTCTTTCCCTATACTGAAATCTTGAATTTGTTCAGGATTTATGAGAAGAAGTCCTAAAGGACCTTGATTTGAGACAATATCAAAACGCACCATGCTTTCAATATGTGAAAACTCTTCAGTACTGTTAAATATCTTTTCTGCTGTTGCCTTGAGTGATTTGATCCCATCTTGATTCTTCAAATCTGTTTTCAGCACAACATAAGATATATTCGATGTATTATTGTTTATAGAAAAGTTTTCATATTTCTGGACCACGGGATCATCCGGTGGCAGTATTTTCATTAAGTCAGAATTTACTATAAGTTTTGAAGAAAGATACGCGCCCAGTATCGACAGCGAAATAAAAAAGGCGACAATTGGAATTTTGTAGTTATTGATAAAGCTGCTTAACTGTCTCATAAATTCACCTGGTATAAATTTAAAGGTATACTGAAAAGTAATCCGTACTTCTAATAAAAATTTCTACATTAGGCTTTAATTATTTAATTCACAGAAAACAGGTTCATTTCAGTAAAAAGCACCTGGATAATTCTCAGCAACCAGCAGATTTTCAAAGGCTGCAAATCTAAAATATTAATCCCAGGTGCACATTAAAAATTTTCTGAACATCATTTTAACTCTTCTAAAATTACCTCCAGCCCTTTTTGTAACTGAACGTCTTTATCAAAATCAATATTGGCTTCGGTTGTAGTCATTCCTTCATTCGAATCGATTATCGTTTCTGTTGTATCAACAGTAATGTCAGGCGAAATACCCTTTAAATGAATATCAGAACCATTTGGAGTTAGATAGTGGGCTGTCGGTAACCAGATCTCGCCACCATTTGACACATCATACACTGTTTGAACAGCAGCTTTTCCAAATGTTGTTGTCCCTATAATCGTCGCCAAATCATGATCCTTGAGCGCACCGGTAAGGATTTCAGAACCCGAAGCACTTCCTTCATTTATCAAAGTCACGATTGGCTTGTCTTTTAGATATTTAGCTGCATCACTGCCCCATGATCGATAGATCTCTTTGCTTCCATCTCTATCTTCTATCGTTATAACAGTCTTGCCAGCAGGCAATAGAAGGCTGGATATATTCAGTACACTGTTCAATAAACCACCAGGATTGTCTCTCAAATCAATGATCAAGCCATCTGAGTCAACTACTTCTCCCAGGGCCCTTGCAAACTCGTTGTAAGTGGGCTCGCTAAACTGTGTTATTCTTATATAACCGATCTCTGCGTCTTCATAATCAAATTTTGCATATTTAACTGTTTTGATTTCAATTCTTTCCCTTAAGATGGTTATTATAAGTGGCTCTTCTAAATTATCCCTGTAAACCTCTACCGTGACTTCTGTACCGGGTTCACCTCTTAGCAGGTCTACTGATTCGTAATATCCTGTTTCAGCAACATCATGCCCATCTATAGTTACAATTAAGTCTCCTACTTTAAGCCCCGCCTTTCTGGCTGGAGAGCCTTCCATCGGTGAAACCACTTCAAGACATTCATATTGAGAATTATACGTTACTACTGCTCCGATCCCGCCATACTTTGATTCTGTATCTATTTTGTTTTCTTGAGTCATTCTTGGGGTAAAATACCATGCAAAAGGATCGTTTAACCCTTTCATCGTTCCTGTAAGGGTTTCGTTCAGTATGTTGTCGTAATCCACTTTATCAATATCATAATAATTGTCTTCTATATAATTTAATATTTCAAAAACTGGTTCGAATTTGTTCCTTTTTTCATAGTCTGTTAGATCTTTAAACGCTCCTAAAGTGAAAACAACAACCAATAATGATATTACAATTGAAACTCTTATTAAGTTTCTCTTCATAGTCAATCCTCCCGTGGTTTCTCTGAATCTATATCCAAAGAAAACTATTTTTTAAAATATACACACTCTCTTCAAACAAAAAATTTCTCGCTTCGATATAAGCTATATTTTAATCATTATCATTATTATACATTGTTGCGTTTCAATATCCTGATCTCTATATTCTTCTCAGGTTAATGAGATTCTCTATAAGTTCGTTTAGATTTGAAGGATCTCCCTTTTCATTTATTTCAAGAACACACTTTTTGGCATAGGTTTTGGCAATCATTTCAGAAATCTTCGAAAGTGCCGATATCACGGCGGAAACCTGAGTGAGTATATCCGTACAAGTTCTGTCTTCTTCAATCATCCTTTGAAGCCCTCTTAGTTGTCCTTCGGCTCTTTTCAACCTGTTTATCACTTTTTTCTTGTCTTCTAGATTTTCCAAGATCTTTCACCTCATATCTCAATATTCAAATGTGCTGCCTCCAATAAATTCTCTAAGTATAGATGTTTTTGGAATTTCTTCGAAAACTGTTAATGGTAAAAAATAGTCGATGAATCTCAGTAGTCTTTTGGCTTCCGTATATTCCGGTTGTTTGTTGTCAATTTGAACCAGTAATGGTTCTGCAAACATTTTTAGAACAGCCAGCTCGTAGATTAAGGCAGAATTAAACATCACATCAGCTTCTTCCTGAAAGGGAAAGATATTTTCCTCTTCTCCTTTTCTCACATTTTCCCACATCCTTATGGTATTCCTCGCTGAATGCCCTCTAAATTTATAATCCCTTACTATTCTTCTTAAAAGGCGAACATCCGTTGTTGGTATTCTGTTCATATCGTCAAGGTTCATTTGCGTTAAGGCACTTACATATATTTTATACTTTTTTTCTCTGGGTATTAAACTTGTCAACCTTTCGTTCAAACCATGAATGCCTTCCACAATTATGATTTGATCCTTTTCCAATCTGGTTGGTTTGTCACGGTATTCCCGTTTCCCAGCCTTGAAATCATATTTTGGCAATACAACATCTTTGCCCATCATTAAATCAGTCATATTTTTATTGAATAATTCAAGATCAAGTGCTTCAATAGATTCAAAATCGTAATTCCCATTTTCATCCAGAGGTGTCTGGTCCCTATTAACGAAATAGTCATCAATAGAAATCTGCAGAGACGATATACCAAGTACTTTTAAATGCAGCATGAGTCGCTTAGAAAATGTCGTTTTCCCAGAACTCGAAGGACCGGCAACGAGAACAAGATTTTTCTCTTTGTATTTCACAAGTTCATCCGCTATTTGCGCAATTTTCTTTTCATGCAGTACCTCTGCTATTCTTAGCAATTCTATAGTTTCATTGCCACCTTTTGCGATTATTTCGTTGAGTTCTCCGACTGTTTTCACTCCAAGAATACTTCCCCATTGTTCATGTTCCATAAAAATCGAAGCCAGCTTTGGTAAGTCCTCAAATTCAGGTACTTTATTTGGAGAATCATTCGTTGGAAGATTTAAAATGAAATAATCACCATAGGGTATAAGGTCAAACCATTTCAGCACGCCTGTACTCATAGGCATATATCCATAAAAATAATTCACAAATCCATTACAATAATATGTATTAACGGTACTCTTTTTTCTGTATTTAAAGAGCAAAGATTTTTCTCTCTGATAATCTTTTTCAAAAAAATCAATGGCTTCAAATTTATCCATAGAATCCTTAATAAACCTCAGATCTCTCTTAACAAAATCGTTCATAATTTCTTTTACTTTTTCCAGTAAGGTTTCATCAACTGAATAATCCTTCAACTCACAAACCAGGCCAGAACCAAGTGAATGATGTACGTATAGTTTCGCATCTTTGTATATTTTTCTAAAAGCCATCAGCATAATGAAGAGAATCCCTCTGGTATAGATTCTTAACCCATCGGTAGTTGTTAGATCCAGAAAGTCTATTTTACCGCCTTTTAATATCGGTTTTCTCAGTTCAAGAAGTGTATTATCTATTTTTGCTCCCATAATGGGAGAATCAAAGTATTCCTCATATCTTGCAGTAATTTCATGAATTTTTGTTCCATAAGGAACCTCTTCCCTTTTACCAGTTTTTTCGAAAAACAACTCAACAGTTTTCATATTAGTTACCTCCTGAAGACTGCTTGACACTAACAATCTATAATGCTAAAATCATCATGTTTTGGGGCGTAGCCAAGTTGGTAAGGCATCAGAATTTGGATCTGACATCCGGAGGTTCGAGTCCTCCCGCCCCAGCCAATGAATAAAACGAGGTGGCTCAACAGCCACCTTTTTTGTCACTCTATAGTATCCGGTACATCGAGTTCTGGACTCATTTCGTTATTCAAGTCCGAATCCAGCTCAGTGTCCAGTTCAATATCCGTTTCCAGGTCAGTGTCTGTGGTTTCTGTAGATTCTTCTGACGGTTTGTTTAATTCTTCCAGAACTAAAGTTATTTCGTCAATCTGATCCTGTAATGCATCATCTTCAGGCATTAATTCCTTTAATTCGCGTAGATAACGTCTCTCAGCCATCATGTATAACTGAACTAAACCTTCTGATTGATCAAGATTCGATAATTTTTCATATACATCCACAATGAGAAACAGTGCTGAGATTTTTGTGTCCGTTGATGCCTCAGTGCTTTCAATAATCTTCTGGTTCAATTCTCTCTCCATTTGATTCAACGGGTATTCAATTAAATAATTTCTTGCTTGATTGCCAAAATACTGCTGGTAATAACTCAAATAGCTCTGGTAAGTAGAAGGATCGTTGATTATTGGTTTCAGGTTTTGTTCATAGTAGTTCTCATAGTATCTATAAGCAACCTTGGGATCATCAGGATCGATTCCGTACATATAAGTTATTACCTGTGGAGAATAGGGCATTTCTTCATAAAGGAATCTGATAACCTTTTCAAATCGTTCTTCAAAACTTTGCAGTTCTTCATCAACCTGTTCAAGCATTTTTTGAGCTTGTGATACTTCAGATATGTCAAGTTCGTTTTCATATTCAAATAATGTTTGCGCATTTTGATAGGTTGATAGTTCACTTCTATCATTGCTTTCGTTTAATTCCTGGATTTTTTCTTCCACTTCTTCTGGCGTCATTGTTAGAACAGTAGAGGGTAATGTTTCCCTGTATTCAATAATGTCTGTTAATTTACTCTTTTTATCTTCAAGCTCTGATTTTTTCTTATCTGTGATCTTTGTATAAAGAACAACTGGAAGATATCCTTCAGAAATTACTATCTGACCATCTTCCATGAAGATTTCCTCTTCAAGGCTTTTGTAAAAATCGTCTAATTCTTTCTCAGATTCCTGGACCTTCTGGTATCTATCAAAAAGTCTCATCTCTGAATCATTAATTATATAATCGAAATTGCTTTCTTCTTTGTATTCTATAAACCATTCTTGAAACTTCTGATTAAGATAATCATTTTTCACATCAGAATATACAGAGGTTAATTTTAGTTCCTCGAAATTATCAAAAGTGGTTTTTGAAGCTACCTTTATTAAGTGATAACCATATTGTGTTTCAACAGGGCCAACAATCTCGTTAGGAGTCGCTGAAAAAGCAGCCTCCTCAAATTTCTCAACCATATCTCCTCTGTGTATTTCCCCAAGACTGCCACCGGTCATGGCACTGTTTGTATCTATTGAAAAATCACTGGCAGCTGTACTAAACACTAATTCGCCTGATGTGATTCTTTCCTTTATTTCATTGGCAGTAGCTTCTGAAGATAAAAGAATGTGACTTGCATTAACCACTTCGTACTTGTTCTTTATATCATCTTTGTTCTCTTCAAAATACTCAGCAAGTTGTTCATCTACATCGCTGAATACATAATCTTTTACCTTGTTTACAAGTATCTGCCCGATAATTGTATCTTCAACAAGGGACCGAAATGCCTCTATGGAACCATAAATACTTATAATTTGATTTCTAATATTTTCATCTGAAGTATAGTTGTTAACAATCGAATCAGTTTGAGCATCAAGTTCTTCCTGAGTTGGATAAATTCCTTCGTTCACTGTGTAATATGTAAGTATTTTTTCTTCGATAAGGTTTTTCAGTACCATATGTCTGATTTCTATTTCACTTGGAACCTGTTGTGTGCCAAAATAGGCATTTACTTCCTGACCTTGCTGCCTTATATTGTCTATATTTTGTCTTGCCCTTCGTTCAAATTCTCTGACGGTAACTAAATATCTTTCTTCTTCGAGAGGTGTTCCATCCTTTGTTAGATATGCAACAGAATTTTCATATGAGAGATTTGTTTCAGGTTCCTCGTTATTCTGACTCTGACCTCCCAGATAGCTGGCAACAGACCACCAGATTACACCGGCTGCAAAAAGAATCGCTATCGTCCAGATGACGGGTACCTGAATTCTCTTCATTAAATCTTTCTTTTTCATAGCTCCAACTCCTTCCAGATTCTATTAAACTCGTATAATGATATAACTTAATTAAACCAATATCAACCAATAAGGGGAGGCCGCTGTTTAGCACTTCCTCCCCTGCAATGAACGATTATATCATAGCTATATTGCTAATTAAATATTCATTCTCTTTAATACATTTATATTTCCTTAGCGTAAACCCTAAAATCAATATCATCAAAAATGCTATCGATCCACTCCAGGGTTTTGAGTTTATTTTCATCAATGTTGTCATTTTCAAGTTCTTTCTTTAGTTCTCTAAATCTGTTAAGGTGCGTTTTGGTCTTGTTAACTGCATATTCTACCGTGGTTCCTGTGGTCATTATAAAAGCCCAATCACTGGATTGAGCAAGCAACAATTCCCTGGCCATTTGATTTAGTACACGTTCCTGTAGACCCTTTGCTTGATAGTGTTTACTAGCTAAATTTATCATGTTTTCAGCTGCATTATCAAGATGCCTATAAATCCATTCATTACTCCCATTTAACCAGACTTCGTTATAACCGTTGGCACCCCATGTAGAGCTCGCAGGCGTTACTATCTGAACGCTATCAATTGTATCTATGACTTCTCGAGGTGTATATGGGTTCAACTCTTCAGCCTCGTTCATTTCTCTGAACATCTGTTCAATAAACAGTGGCCCCTCATACCACCAGTGACCAAAAAGTTCAGCATCAAAAGGAGCTGTGATTACAGGTGACACACCATCGAATTCTTTCAGCAGCTTCGTAACCTGATCTCTCTTCTTGTTGATAAAATCTCTGGCATGTTCTTTGACAGCTTCATGTGCTTCGTCAATATCATATAGGTCTTTTGAATTAAGGTCATTTTCTTTTGATGTTATTTTATGATATTTTATTCCAGTATTACAACGTTCCCCGCTTCCATCTATATAAGGTTTTATATAATCTTCTTCTCTATCAAATCCGATATCTCTATAAAACTCTCTATATCGCGAGTCTCCTGGATAACCAACATCAGCACTCCATATCTGCTGACTTGATTCGGGATCCCTTGCGAACACAAAAACACCTTCTTCGGTCATTACCGGTCTGTAAACACCATAAGCTGGGGCAGGATCGCCAAACCATAAACCATGAGAATCTACAAAGAAAAAGGAGAGCCCATGTCTTTTAAGATACTTATCAAGACCGGGTTCATAACCACATTCAGCGAGCCAAATGCCGTCTGGCTTTTGGCCAACGTGTCTTTTATATGCATTAACGCCTACTTCTATCTGAGCATTAACATTTTGTGGTATATGCATCATTAAGGGCAAAAAACCATGAGTTGCATTACATGTAATAATCTGCAGATTGCCTTTACTTTGAAAATAAGCAAATGCTTTTGTCAAATCGCCATCAACAGCATTGAAATATTCCAGGATATTTCCATAATCTTCTCTATAGTACTTTGCCATCTTATGTTTTAGTGCATTTTCATTTTTAGTGCGTTCAACTTCTTTATCTGCAAGTTCAATGAGCTTGTTCATGTATCCCTCATACTTTCGCTTTAAGTCTTTGTTTGCAAACATTTCCATTAACGGAGGTGTTATGCTCATTGCCAGTTTGAAGTTTACGCCATCCTTTTCAAGGCGTTCAAAGACTTTTAGAAGAGGTATGTATGTTTCCGTTATCCCCTCAAATAACCATCTTTCTTCCATAAATTGCGGGAAATCAGGATGATTGATAAATGGAAGATGAGCATGAAGCATCAGGATGAACTTTCCCTTATTCATAGAAATAACCTCCCACTTAAATGCTTGGAAAGGATTTTTAGGTATTCTTCAGAAGAGGGATTTCCCTGTATTGAAGAAACTCTGCTTGAACCAATAAATGCATTCTCAAAACTTGATCTCACGTGTACCGGAGTCACCTTTCTTTTACTTCTACTGAGATCAGCCCAGGTTTCATGTTTTCCATATTTAGGAAAATTTCTTGGAGTAGATATAACGTTAGATATCATTATTCTTTGAAAACCTTTTTCATAGTAACCGATTTCTACAACATAGTTGGCACCGGCAAAATCGACTTCAAAAAACCAGTTTCCAGGATCCAAACTTATTGAAGCCTCTTTTGTTAAATTAGCGTTATTGCCATCGAAAATTACATTTGTCACATCATGTAATCTTAGTTTAAGCTCAAACTTCTCAATTTTCTTTTTTGTTTTAGCTGAAAAATCCCAGTAGGCGTAAACCCATTTTGGATTTATGGGAAGAAGTACAATTTTGTCTTTTTTATAGCCGTCTGGCAAATCATATGCTTCTGGTTTAGAACGAATTTCGTGTTTTTCTTCATGCTTCTTCAGAGCAGTTCCACTTGATGGTACTTCCCGATAAGTTATATTATTCTTGTGCTCTATTTCTCTAGCCTTTTCCTTCAAAATCTTCACAAGATCACGCTTTTTCATGGTTCTTCTAAGCTTTAGCCCCAGCGATTTGGCGAAACTCCTAAGTTCTTGTATTGTAGGTGAAGATTCTAAAAACTTAAGAATCTTCCTATTTTCCACCTTATATCCCTCCCATTTATATGTGTCCTAATCATAACATATAAAAATTAGAGTTTACAACTGTTGAGACCGAATTAGTTATATTGATGTCATTATTTCTTTCGTTTACTGTTATTTGCTCGCTTATATAACCCATAATGTCCTTAATTACCGACTTTTTTCTTTTTCAACATACCCATGAGATACGTAGAAGCTTCTTTCATGGGAATATTCTTTTGCTCACCGGAGTTCATGTTTTTTATTGAAATCTCACCAGACTTTATTTCATTCTCTCCTAATATTATTGAAATAGGGGCACCAATACGGGAAGCGTGTTTCAACTTGTTACCTACATTTCTGTTGACTACATCTATAAAAACAGAAAAATCCTTTTCTCTCAAATACTCAGCAATCTTAAAAGACTCCTTTTTTGCTATTTCATCAATTGCAAGAACCGCGATATCAGGTTTTTCTTTATCTCCAGGTACAATTTTCTCCTTTTTGAGCAATAAAATTATTCTATCCAGACCCGCAGCAAAACCGACAGCTGGTACTCTTTTGCCTCCTATTTGTTCAATGAGACCATCATATCGGCCTCCCCCAAGAATCTGATCCTGTCCTCCAAGTGTGTTTGATTTTATCTCAAAAGCAGTCTTGGTATAGTAATCAAGTCCTCTAACAAGGGATTCGTCTATTGTAAAATCTATATCGTTTTCTTCCAATAAATGAATGAGCTTATCGAAATGTTCTGAACACTCAGCACATAAGTAATCATGTATTGATGGAGCATTTTTAGCTATTTCTCTATCTTTGTCACAATCCAGCAATCTTAATATATTTGTCTCGTATCGTTTTTTACAGTCATCACAAATTTTGTCAAGCTTCCCAGAATAATAGTTCTTCAGTGCCTTACGGTATTCAGGTCTGCATTTTTCACAACCAACAGAATTGATAAGTAGCTGAAAATCATTTATACCTAGTGCTTTAACAAAATTGACAGAAAAATCAATTATTTCAAAATCAGCTTCGGGATCCTCCGAACCCAGTGTTTCTATTCCGAACTGATGAAATTGCCTTAAACGCCCAGCTTGTGGCTTTTCATACCTGAACATCGGTCCAACATAAAAGAGCTTCAAAGGTGAACCAAAATTAATGAATCCATTTTCAATATACGCTCTCGCAATACTTGCTGTACCTTCAGGTCTTAGTGTAACTGACCTTCCACCTTTGTCTTCAAAGGTGTACATTTCTTTTTGCACAACATCTGTATATTCACCAACACTTCTTTTGAAGAGCTGGGTTGCTTCAAAAATTGGGGTCCTAATTTCCTGAAATGCGTATTTTTTTGTCAGATCAAGAATAATTCCTTCAACGTAATGCCAGTAAGTTATTTCTTCCATGTATATATCCTGTGTACCTTTTATTCTTCTGATCATGTTTTATCGCCCCTTGATTGATTTTTTTATGGCAAAACGTGCATCTTTGACAATTTTCGTTATTCCAAATATGATAACCAAAAATTCTAACCTACCCAAAAACATACCAGCAGTTTCCGTCCAGATAATACCCAGAGGAGCATTTGGTCCTGTGATTCCTACTGAAAGACCTACAGTACTTAGTGCAGAAGCAAACTCAAAGGATGCGTCAGCAAGTGAATGTCCGTATGATGCAAGTATTCCTGTTCCTATACCAAAGGTTACAAAATAAAAAGTAAAAATTACCAGTATTTCTCTTATCAGCGACGGACTTATGTATTGCTTTTTTTCACCTTTCCAGATCTCGGTTTTTACGATCGCGTTACGGGGTAAAAAGAAACCTTTGATCTCTGAAAATATAACCTTAATCAAAGCAAACAATCTGAATTGCTTTAAA
The DNA here is from genome assembly GCA_041694295.1 of Petrotogales bacterium. Taxonomy (GTDB): domain Bacteria; phylum Thermotogota; class Thermotogae; order Petrotogales; family Kosmotogaceae; genus JASMTM01. The sequence continues at coordinate 18,006 of JASMTM010000008.1, read as the reverse complement.
CCACCGGAAGTAGAGTCCATATCTCCTCCAAAAATCATGAGAAGAGTAAGTAAATATAGCCCTGTGTGTAATCCCTTTGAACTCCACCATGAAACATCTACCGTATTGAAACCCGTACCTGTTAGAGCTGAAACTCCCTGGAATAATGCATGCCTAAAAGCCTCACCAATTCCGGAAAATATCATTGCGAAAGTTGTTACCAAAAGCAATGCTGTAAAAATTATTACAGTGATCCCCATAAGCTTTGGTTCTCCATTCTTCCAGAATGCTTTAAAGTTACCCTTCCATAACGTGTAGTGGATACCAAAACCTGTTGTTCCAATAAACATCAAAATGATCGTAACGATCTCTATAGGTATACTATTAAACCCACCTATTGAGCTTGCATGAGTAGAAAAACCTCCCGTAGCAAGAGCAGTAAGCGAATGATTAAACGCATCAAAGCTGTTCATTCCCGCAACTAAATAGGCAACAAAGCCCGCAATAGCATAGCTGAAATAAATAACCAGAATTCTGCGAACTGAACTTCGAACATTGGGTACAAGATTATCTACTCTTCCCTCAGCGTGATATAAACCAAATCCTCCCGGACCCGCTATAGCTGACATCATTATTATTGCAAAACCTGCGCCGCCCATAAATTGGAGGATACTTCTCCATACAAGATATATTTTTGGAATTGTGTCCTCATTTACCATTGTTAATCCCGTCGTTGTCCAGCCACTTGTTGATTCAAATATCGATTGAGAAAAGTTCAAGATATCTCCCAGATAGAAGGGCAGAGAAGAAAAAAAGATTCCAAAGGTCCATACAAGAACAACAATTATGGCACCTTCTTGAATGTTTAATGGGGTACCCGGTTTAACCTTAAATGTTATCCTAAATGCAAGTCCAAATATCAGAACTATTATGGCAGTATAAATAAAAGGTAGCATGTAGGAACGTTGGTTTTCTGGATACCAGAAGAAAAAAATCAATGGTAATGATATAACGATAGGGAAATAAGTAAAAAGTCTGCCGATGTAACCTAAAATAACTTTATAGCGTTCCTTCATTGTTAAGAGATACATTTAAACCTCACCAAGCAAAATGGTGAAAACAGCTGATTGTACCGAGGGATTACTTAACACAATTAACGTGTCATCAGCTTGTATTCCCGTGTCACCACCTGGTATTATTACTTCATCCTTTCTTATGATGGCCCCTATTACACTGTCTTTTGGTAATTCAAGATCCTTCAATTTTTTCGAAACTGCAGGTGAATCTTCATCCATTTCAACTCTGAATACTGAAAGTCGTTCAGAGTTTGGAATCAAGTTGGTTATTTGTTCCCTAAAAAGGCTATCTTCAATAGCCCGTGAAAGTATCTCCGTGGGACTGACAACAGCAGAAACCCCTATCTTTCTAAATACTTTTATGTTGTCTGGGTCGTTTACAAGCGCTATTGGTCGATTTAACTTAAAGACTTTTTTCGCCAGCATACATGCAATTAGGTTATCCTGATCATTTGGTGTTAGCGCTACAAATAAATCATCAACATTCAATTCAAGCTGTTCCAGAACATGTCTTTTACTACCATCACCATTTATTATTGTGGCTTTTTTCAAACGTTTTGCCAGAACCTCACAAAACTCTTCATCTTTATCTACAATAGTTATTTGGTGCCCCTTATCCTGTAACCTGCGTGATAGATGATATGCCAGTTCTGTACCAGCAATTAATACAATTCTCATTCTTCATCACTCTCATTGAATCCTAATCTCTCTTCAATATTTTCAACCGCCAGCATCGTCGGACAGATTATCTCAATACCAAATTCGGAAAACAATTCAATATTGTTTGGATCTGTTACTCTTGCAAGCACACGTGGCACGTTATAATACTCTTTTGCCACCATCCCAATCATAACGTTTGTATTATCATCAGAAGTAAGAACGAGAACAAAATCAGCCATATCAACCTTGGCTGAACGAAATGTTTCCAATTCTGTTGCATCTCCAATTATTGTAAAACCCGTAAATTCATAAAACAGAGATTGAAAAGCGACTTCTTCTCTATCAACTACAACTACACTATTACCAGTTCCTGATAGCCAGTTGGCTATTCTGGAACCCAATCTGCCACAACCAAAAATTACAAAATAATATCCTTTTTTCTTACTGGTTCCTCTTAAAATAGGCATATTATTCTCTCCTAATTATTATCTTTCTCTTCTTTTTTCTCAAGCAGTTCTCTCGCTCCCTTGAAATTTTCATCCAGCGCGAGTGCTGCTTTAAGATGCTTGGTCTTCTTATCCTCACCTGAAACAAGAGCAAACAAATAATGAGGATAAGGACTATCTGGAAAATCCTTTATTAACCTTCTGATCTCCCTGGTAGCCTTGCTTATTTTTTCATCTTTTATCAATTTTTCAATCTGTCTAACTCTTTTTTGAAGCCCTTCTTCGGCTCTTACACAATTTTCAAAGGCTTCGGTTAATTCTTGTGGTGCGAATGGTTTGGTTATAAAATCGCAAACCCCCATAATAAAAGCTTTTCTTATTATATCTGGTTTATCCAATTCTGTAACTACAACAATTGGAAAAGAGCACCCCAATTCTTCAAGCTTTTCAATGAAATCGAAACCATTCATCTTGGGCATTTTCAGATCTAAAAACATCAGTACAGGTCGATCACCTTTCTTTATACTATCAAGTGCCTCTTCAGATGTTGCGAATGTATATATATTATGTCCTCTTCTTGTCAAAATATTTTTAATAAGCCTTCTTACGTTTACTTGGGGATCTACTATAAATATATCAGCCATAAAACCATCCTCCCAATTGCTATCAGAACAAGTATTTATAGTTTTTTAGGTGAATTGTTTTCTTATTCGCAAATGTATGACCAAAGTTATCACACTGCCAATTATAACTGAAAGATTGAATGAATCAACAGAAAAATGAAAATCCTGTTCTAAGTAACCAGATAATAAGCTTCCAAGAAGTATTAAAAATTTGAATAAGCCCAACAGAGAAGAAAATATGGTACCAATAAGAAGATGTGCTGCCCGTCTTTGTGGTTTCTCAATGCTTTCGCGAAGACCAAAGAAGTAGATACCTGCACTTACACAAAGTACAAGTCCAAAGATTATATCCTGTTCAGCATAAGTAAATCCTGTTAATGTGTTTAGCGCCATTAATGAATAAAGGATACCCAGTATCCATAACCAACTATTTATACCTTTTATACTCATACAAACAATCTCCCTGCAAGAGATATTATCAAAGCCACTACATAAGCTAATGAGAAACTATAAACAATTGATAATAAAAGATATCTCCATTTTCCTGTTTCATTTTTCAAAACTATAAGTGTTGGCAAACATGGCACATAAAGCAAAACAAACATCAAAAAAGCCAGTGCACCAAACTGTGTCAAACCGGATTTCATAAGTTCAGCAGCGGCTGAAACACCGGTCTGTGCTGATAACGTTAAGGTAGAAAGAGTTGAAACAATTACCTCTTTTGCAGCAACACCAAAAATCAATGAAGTTACCATTTCCCATGTAAAACCAATTGGAGCAAAGATAGGCTCCAAAAAATGACCTATTTTTGCAGCAAAGCTTTCTGCAATATTTCCTGGTACGGGAAAGTAGGACAAAAACCAGATCACTATTGAAGCTATTAAGATAATGCTCCCGGCTTTTTTTAGAAAATGTTTTCCTCTATTCCATGTATACTGAATTAAAGAGGAAATTTTTGGGGTTCGATATCTGGGCAATTCCATAATCATCGGTGCAGGTTTACCTTTAAACAACAGCTTATTTATAAATATTGATGAAACAGCAGTTATAAATATACTGAACAAATAAATTGAAAAAATCACTATACCAGCTCTGGCACCAAAAAAAACACCTGCTATCATTATATAAACAGGCAATCGCGCGCTACAGCTTATAAATGGTGATACTATAGCCGTAACAATCCTTTCCTGTGGTTCACTTATCGATCTCGTAGACATTATTGATGTAACATTACATCCAAAACCAAGGAGTAGAGACATAAAGGAACGTCCACTCAATTTTAACGTGTACATTGCTTTATCAACAACAAAAGCTGCTCTCGGAAGATAACCAGATTCCTCCAGGATACCCATTATCAGGAACAAAATGAAAATATTTGGAACAAAAACAAGAACGGCTCCTACTCCACCAACTATTCCTTCACTCAAAACATTGGCCAGCCACTCAATATTTATAAGTCCATCAATAAAAGTACCAAAAGCGCCTAAACCTTCTTCTATCATCAACGCAAACGGCTCACCAAAAGTGAATGTAATTTCAAAAACAAGATACATAAAGGAAAAAAATATGGCCAGTCCAAGATACTTGTGGGTAAATACGTGGTCCGTTGCCATATTCATTCCCCATTTCTCTTTTCCTGGCTTTTTATAGGATTCTTTCAAAATATACTTGATATGTTCATATCTCAGCTGTGAAATTTCGCTTGAGAAGTTGCGCTTCAAATTGATACCAGTAAGCTTACAGATATCTTCATCGCCTTCCAAAACCTTGATAGATAACCACCGACTGTCGTAATCTTTTAGTTCTTCCTTATTTCTAAAAATAGAAGAAAGTTCTGTTATCTTGTTTTCTAATTCTTTGCTAAACATATGATGGACATGAGAACTGCCTATATTGTACTTAAATATACCTTTTATAAAATCCTCTACTCCCTCACCCGTATAGGCAGACATCAGGAAGACAGGAATACCCAGATGCTGTTGAAGTTCCTCTGGATCAATGAAAATATTCTCTTTCTTGGCTTCATCTATTGAATTGATCGCGAGTATGACATCTCCTCGCATTTCAAGAACCTGAAATAATAAATAAAGGCTCCTCTCCAAATTAACTGCATCTGCAATAACCACAACTATCTCAGGAGCTTCCTCAATAAGATAATCCCTGGTAATCTTTTCATCAAGGCTGTTTGCTCCCAAAGTATATGTGCCCGGTAAATCAACTACTTTAAAGGCCATGTTCTCCTTTTCCATTTTACCAACGCGTTTTTCCACAGTTACCCCTGGCCAATTTGCAACATATTGCTTCATACCAGTCAACAGGTTAAACACACTTGTTTTACCTACATTAGGGTTACCAAGCAGAGCAATGGTCCCAACGTCTATTTTAGTCTCTGATTGTTCAGCCTTTTTTTTATTTTTTTCTTTCATAGCTACTTTCTCTCACAAAAATCTTCTTGGACTTTCCAAAGGGTAACCAAAATTTTCCTTTATTTGTTTCGATAAATTTCTTGATTACATGGGACAACAGTACTCTTATCCTGCGTCCCGGTCTTATTCCCATCCTGTTGACATTTTCTCTAAATCTATAACCACCGCTTAAAGAATCAACAATATATTCACCTCTATGGGCAACCGAAAGATTTGTTATATCACTCTTCACGTAAATTTCTGACGCCTGTGAATCACGAAGTGTTATTTCTGTGCCTTTGATTCTGTACACTGTAGGATCACCCAGCGGGGCTTTTCTTACAACTTCAACTTGTTCTCCAGGAACAAACCCAAGACCATACAGTCTTTCCGAAAACCTGTCAGGTAGATCTATTTTTATTATTTTCCCTTTTGCTCCTGCGGGAAGTTCGGATAAAGGACAAAGCATAACATCACCTTATTGAGATTTATTTTCAATAATTTTAACACACTCTCTTATGGTTAAACAGTGCATAAACAAAAAAGGGGACTATAAAAGTCCCCTTTTTAACTTCTTGTTACCTTTTATTTATTTAATACTGAGGCATCTGTGGTGTCTGCTGTTTATCTTCATTTTCCTCAGGTTTATCTATAACTGTAGCTTCTGTCGTAAGTAATATACCAGCTATTGACGCTGCGTTCTGAAGCGCACTTCTTGTAACTTTTACAGGATCAATAATACCGGCTTTAAACATGTTGCAGTAATCATTGTTCAAAGCATCATATCCAAATTCAACATCATCTGATTCGAGCACTTTGTGCACGATAACGGAACCATCAAATCCAGCGTTGGCTACTATTTGTCTCATCGGTACGTCAAGTGACTTAAAAACAATATTTGCACCAACCTTAAGATCTTCGTCCTCAAGCTCATCAATGTATTTCTCAACAACTTTTTTCGCTCTTACAAGCGCTACACCGCCACCAGCAATTATCCCTTCTTCTACTCCTGCGCGTGTTGCACTTAATGCATCCTCTATTCTATGCTTTTTCTCTTTAAGTTCAGTTTCAGTGGCAGCTCCAACCTTAATAACAGCTACACCACCAGAAAGTTTGGCGAGTCTTTCCTGAAGTGTTTCCTTTTCATAATCAGATGTTGTTTGTTCTATCTGTCCTTTAATCTGAGCAATTCTCTGTTTAATTTCATCTTCATTGCCCTGACCGTCAACAATTATTGTGTCATCTTTCTTGACCTTAATTGTTCCAGCTGAACCCATGTCCTCCAGTGTTACATTATCAAGTGTTAAACCAACTTCTTCACTAATTACTGTTCCACCGGTAAGTGTTGCTATGTCCTGTAACATGGCTTTCCTTCTGTCACCAAAGCCAGGTGCTTTAATTGCCATAGAATCAAGTGTTCCCCTTATCTTGTTAAGTACAAGCGTGGATAAGGCTTCTCCCTCAACATCTTCAGCAATAATAACAAGGGGTTTACCTGCCTGAGCAACTTTTTCCATTACCGGAACAAGTGATTTTACTGCAGAAATCTTCTTATCAGTTATCAAAATATATGGTTCTTTGATAACTGCTTCCATTTTCTCTGGATCTGTTACAAAGTATGGAGAAATGTATCCTCTGTCAAATTGCATGCCTTCAACAAATTCAACATAGGTTTCCAGTGTCTTAGAATCTTCTACTGTTATAACTCCATCCTGTCCAACTTTATCCATAGCGTCAGCTATAAGGTCCCCAATCTCAGGATCGTTAGCAGAAATTGCAGCAACATGTGCGATATCATCTCTACTGGTTAATTTTTTGGACATATTCCTTATCTCATCAACTGCTTTTTTAACCGCTTTTTCTATACCTTTTCTTATTAATATCGGATTACCACCTGCTGCAACATTTTTTATGCCTTCTTTAATCATTGCCTGAGCCAAAACTGTTGCTGTTGTTGTACCGTCTCCGGCAATATCATTTGTTTTTGATGCTACTTCCTTGACCAACTGCGCACCAAGATTTTCGAACTTATCTTCAAGTTCTATTTCCTTGGCTATTGATACACCATCATTTGTAATTGTTGGGGAACCCCAGCTTTTCTCAAGAACAACATTTCTTCCTTTGGGCCCCAGTGTGATTTTTACAGACTTTGCTACTGCATCTACGCCTCTTTCAAGTCCTCTTCTTGCTTCTTCACCATAATTAATAATCTTAGCCATTCTTTTCTACCTCCTTTCAGTCCTCAAGTTTTGCCAGAACGTCGTCCTGATCAATGATAATATAATTTTCTTCATCAATCTTCAGTTCAGTACCTGCATACTTGGAAAAAATAACCTTGTCCTTTGGTTTTACATCAAGGTCTTCAACTTCTTTTCCAACCTCAAGTACCTCAGCTTTCATAGGTTTCTCTTTTGCTGTTTCGGGTATTACTATACCCCCTTCTGTCTTCTTCTCCTCTTGAATAGGCTTAATTAACAATCTCGATCCTAATGGAATGACTTTCACGATGAATCCTCCTTTCAATATTTATTTTTTAGCACTCTAACCTTGAGTCTGCTAATTTATATAATAAAGCAAGATAATACATTCTTCAATAGGCAATTTTTACAATTAACAAAAACTTCAACTTAATATTAGTGAAGAAGAACGTTTAATTTCATTTTACTAACCATTAAACCCATAATTTGCGTTTTTCTATCTTTTTCCGACTATTAGAAATTTTGCCGGTTATTTTGTAATTCAAATTTATGATTTTTTCTATTATCGTATAATTGACATAAGTTATAATAATCGTTTCAGAAAGGAGAATATACGATGAAATTATTTTATATCTTGATCGTTTTTTTAGTGTGCGTATCAACCATTTTTTCTTATGGATTATTGAAGTTCCCGAACGCTGATGTTTATTACGAAACAGGATATAAAGTAATAGCTGAAAAGGCAGGAAAGATATTTGAGGAAATAAGACCTCTGGCAATCAATCTGGTTGGCAACGACCCTGGAAAAATAAATATTGTTATTAAGGATATCGGAACAGTAACAAATGGCTATGCTGTCCCTCAATATCACAAGACTATTGCAATATATACGTGGCCACCAGACAGCTATATGGCAACCAGATTGAACTCAGTGAGCTGGTTCAGACAGGTTATAATGCATGAATTCACACATATAGTTCATCTTTCTTACATTTCGGGCATCAACAGATTTCTTACCAACATTTTCACAGGTTCAGAGTTGCTGTCACCGCAGTTCTTTACTCCTTTCGGTGAATCTGTAACGTTATTGGCAGAATCTTCCATACATTTTGCCGAAGGCAGACTAAATAATCCGGTATGGGGCAGGGGCATGTATTTATCAAGTATTGAAGGTAATTATTTTCCTGATCTTGCTTATACACTTGCAATAAATGATGAAGATTACAGGGGAGGGTTTCTTTACTACAATTATCCAGCCGGATTCTATGAGTACCTAATCAATAAATATGGTTTATCAAAAGCCAAAGAATTTCATTCCATAGTTGCAAAAATGCCCCCTATCCTGGGTATTATTATCGCATCAAACAAAGCTTTTGGAAAAGACATTAACGTTCTATACAACGAATGGAAAGAGACATTGTCTAATGAATCTCCGATCAAACAGAGTAAATTCAAAGAGATTTATACTGTAAAAAATGGAAACATAACAGATATATGGTCAGATGATAAATTGTACTTTTCTTACGCAATTATGGGTAACGCTTCATCCTGGGATAATAAACATAGAATCAACATAGCTTCTCTAGATGAGCAGGGAAAATCCTCAATAGAAATCAATGGTGCCCTTCCAATAAGAGCGAAAAGTGATAATGGCGTATTACTTACTATGCAAAACGATATTGAGGGTAGTGAATATACACGAACATTGTGGAAAAAAGATGCAAATGGATGGGAAGACGTTTTCAAAGGACAAATAACTGCATTTGAAATAAATAATAAAGATATTTATATAGCCTGTTACGATCAAAAAAATGAAAGAAGTACACTTTTGAAGAACAATTCAATATTCCTGGAAACAGAGTTTCACGTAAAAGATATCGAAATTTCTGAAGAGGGAGAAATAGCTCTCATTGTTGATAATGAGCAAACACAGGGAAGTATAGCATTGATAGAATCCGGTAATTTAGAATTCGTTTTAGATGATCCGGTTTTCAAAAGTTCCTCCATTCAATGGTTCAACGAAAAATTAATCTTTACTGCTGCCTACAATGAAAAGTATATGGATGCCTACGCTTTTGATCCTTATGCAAAAAGGCTTTATCAGCTAAGCGAAGGAATGTTTCTGGAGAAGGTTGTTTGCTTTAAAAATAAAATATATGCAACAGGAAACTCTTTTAAAAGTAAAGGTATGGCTGTTTTCGAGCTGGAACCGCTTGGAAAAGAGATTGCTACACCAGAACTCAAGAGTACGGATAATTCAATTGATGTGAACTACGAAGAGGGTGATTTTGGACTCAATGTAACCAGATATTTCATAAATCCTGTAATTCATTTTCCTTTAGTAAGTTTTGGAAGCGATGGCTACAAACTGGGTTTTGGCACCATACATACTGATCCCTTCGAAAAACACAGGCTAACACTTAGTGGAGAGTATGACGATGGCAACAAACACTTTATATTTAATGCAGATTATCATTGTAAAATGACAAAAAGATTATCAAGTCAGTTGAATGTTGGATTAACTCTCCCTTCATCAATAACTGGGACAATTTCTCTGGAATACCTTGGACTTGATAAAATATTAAGACCTGGAATAACACTTAATGGTGCTCTTTCTCTACGTTACAAAATTGGAAGTAGCTTTGAAATTACTTTAAAAAGTGTATTAGCTGGAGATCGATGGGATGTTAATTTCAACCCCTACATTCATTTTACTGAAGATTCGGTTTTTCCAGAATTATCTTGTTCAATCTCAATGGCCCCCAACTTAAATACATTGATAAAAGGATCATTTAACACTGATGAAAAACGTTGGACAATCTCTTTGCTTCAAAATATTCTTGATATCCATTCTGGTAAAGTCCCCTGGCTCTTTGTATCAGAAATGGCTATTGGTGCAAGAATAAATGGAATATCAAACAACTTCGATAATGGTGTTTTATATGTAACCACTGGAATAAATGATACATGGGGTTTTGGCATAAGATTGTATCCAAAGGTTGGTATATCTATAGATGATGATTTAACAACTTCTCTGTTCTTAGAACTTAATATGAAGCCTTAATAGATAGTAAAAATTCACCCGGGCACTTTCAAAGTGCCCTTTTTTTATTGTAATTAGGTAAAAAACGTACTATAAAACAAATAATTTTTGTAAATGTAAAGTTTCGAATCAAATTTTAATCTGGACTTAATATATCGGGTATTAATTTTCGTTATATTATTAGTGAAAAACATAACAAAAGGAGGAAACAAAATGTCTGATGCAAAATTTAGAATAAGAGCAACTTCAGAAAACGCAACAAAAACAAAAGTAAAGGCGAGAAACTTCGAGATGATTGTGGATGAGCCAGACCAGTTTGGTGGAACAAATGAGGGAGCCACACCGGTTGAATACGTTCTTGCATCTTTAGCAGGTTGCCTAAATGTAGTTGGCCATATGGTAGCAAAAGAACTGAATTTCGAGATAAGAGACCTTTCATTTGACATTTCTGGACCGCTCAACGCAGATAAACTTTTTGGTAAAGATACGAACGATAGAGCGGGCTACAAAAGCATTGATGTTACTATGAATGTTGACACAGATGCTGATGAAGATACATTAAATAAGTGGGTAGAAATGGTTGAAAGCAGATGCCCTGTTTCTGATAACTTAAGTAACAAGACACCACTTAATATATCTCTAAAAACCATCGTTGAAGTGGAATAAATAATTTTGCTAATTGACTGCCCCCTTTTTGGGGGCATTTTTTTTGGCACATAAACCTGGTTGATTTTAGCAAAAGATAATAAATGCATTGAGAAATAATCACTTCATGGCCTTTCAAAGTCTCTAAGTGCAGATAAGTAAAAATAAAGCCATAAAACCACATTTTGTTATTAGGAGTGTTAGTTTTATAATGTATACGTTAACGATAACTGTTAACGATAACGTAGGGGGGTAGCTATGGGTAGAGTTACGTTAAAAGATGTCGCTGAAAAAGCTGGAACATCGATGATGACAGTTTCAAGAGTAATAAATGGAAAACCCGGGGTTGGAAAAGAAACCCAGGAAAAAATCATAAAGATTATCGATGAACTTGGTTACAGACCTCACGCTGATGCCCGCGCTTTACGTAGTGGAAAAACTAGTCGTATAGGTGTTGTGGTTTCTGATATAAGAAATCCTTTCTATGCTGAACTGGTAGGGGATCTGGAGGATCTTGCTGAAGTAGAAGGTTATTCAGTAATTGTAACAGACACAGGACGCAAACTGGAACAGGAAAAAAAAGCTGTAGCTGATCTTACAGAGAGCGGTGTTGATTCAATAATTATAGCTCCTGAAGGTTACAACGTTGACCATTTGGTGGAAACAAAGAAGTTTGGTGCTTCGGTAGTTATTTTTGGTGTTCACTGTCAAAAGCCATCACTACCCGAGGTCTGGATTGATGAGATTGAGGGATCCAAACAGGCTGGAAGCTACTTCCGAAAAAAGAAAATTAATGATGTGGTTCTCATAATGGGTAACCCTAGAAAATTCACAACAAGAGGACGAGTAAAAGGTTTTGAAAAAGGTTTTGGAAGTTCTGTAAATAGAGAAAATATCTTTTACCACCCGGTAGACTGGAAAACTGCCTACAACACGGTCAAAAATCTAAAAAAATTACCTGAAGCGATTTTCTGCTACAACGATCTCATGGCTATGGGCGTTATTAAGGCATTGAATGAAAGAGGAGCTGTAATAGGTGAAGATGTACTGGTAATAGGTTATGATGATGTTTTTTTCGCCGAGTTAGCAGGATTAACAACATTGAGAATCCCCAGAAAAGAAATGGTGCGTAAAGCTTTCCAGATGGCACTAAATGGAGGTCAAGAAAAAGAAAGATATGTGCCTGAATTTATTAAGCGCAAAAGCGCTTAACAGGAGGTGGATTTTGTGAAAAAGCTTTTACTGATTGTTTCATTGTTAATGTTTGCTCTGGTATCATTTGGAGCCGGTGAGTTGGTTATCAACTCCTATATGTCCGACCCGGCACCGAGAAAGGTTTTTGCTGAACTGGTTGATCAGTTCAGGGAGGAACATCCCGATTTAGAGGTTACCGTAAATACCTTTGCTCACGAAGACTTCAAAACCTTACTAAGAACTTGGTTGAATTCACCCGAAGCACCTGATGTTGCAACATGGTTCGCCGGTGAAAGAATGAGATATTTTGCAAGCAAAGGACTCCTTGAACCAATCGGCGATATCTTTGAAGGTGGATTTGAAGCATACTTCCCTGAAGCATTTAGAAGTGCCTCTGCATATGAAGATGAAATATACTTCGTTCCTCAATCATGGTACTGGTGGGGCGTGTACTATCGTAAATCTGTTTTTGAAGAACTCAACATTCAGCCACCAATAACCTGGTCTCAATTTGTTAAGGTTTGTGAAAAACTCAAAGAAAACGGATATATACCCATAACAATAGGTACAAAATACCTCTGGACTGCAGCAGGGTGGTTTGACTCTCTTAATATGCGAATCAATGGAATCGATTATCACATGGATTTAACCAATGGAGACATTCCTTATACTGACGAAGGAATGCAAAAGGTTTTTGAATACTGGAAAGAGTTGATAGAAAACGATTACTTCATAGACAACCATACATCCTACACATGGCAGGATGCTGCCAATTACCTGTTCACAGGTGAAGCAGGTATGTACCTTATGGGACAGTTCATAAAGGATGTTGCACCTGAAGATGTAAAGGAAGATCTTGACTTCTTCAGATTCCCGATTATCGACGGTGAAATCGGACTTTATGAGGATACTCCGATTGATGGATTCATGATTCCCGCAAAGGCAAAAAATAAAGAAGCTGCGAAAACATTCTTGAAGTTTATAGCTTCTAAAGAAGCCCAACAATATTTTGCTGAAGAACTTGGAAGACTGGCGGCTAACAAGAATGTTCCAGCACCAGACGCACATGCACAAAAGGGATTAGAGATGATTCTCGAATCAGATGGTGTAATGCAGTTCTATGACAGAGACACAAATCCTGAAATGGCAGAAAAAGGCATGAACGGGTTTGTGGAGTTCATGGTATATCCGAGAAGACTTGAAACCATACTCAAAAATCTTGAAATGCACCGCATGCGCATATACTCTGAATAAGCATCGTTTTAATCAATGGGGGTTTGTAAACCCCCATTGTTTATTAGTTGAAATGTTGGAGGAAATTTGATGACAACAAAAAAATGGGTTCCATATGCCTTTCTGGCTGTACCTTTAGCAATGTATTCAATCTGGGTGATTTATCCAATAATCAGTACCTTTGTGCTGAGCTTTACTAGTTGGGATGGTGTATCGCCCACGATCAAGTTTATTGGATTAAAAAACTTTGTAGAATTATTTAATGATCCGTACTTTGGTGTGTCTGTAATAAATAATATTAAGTGGCTAGTTGGATTTGCAGGTGTATGTGTTCCTTTAGGTTTATTAATTGCTATGCTGCTTGATCAAAAATTCAAAGGTACAAAAATATACAAGACCCTCATTTATTTGCCAATGACTCTTTCTTTTGTCGTTATAGGACAGATCTGGTGCTGGATCCTTGAGCCAAGACACGGAGCAATAAATACCATTCTAAACATGCTTGGTCTTGAGTCCGTTGGTTGGTTGAGTGATCCAAATGTTGTAACGTACTCATTAATTATGGCAGCATCTTGGCGTCAAATATCCTATACTATGGTTATTTATCTTGCTGGATTGAAGCAGGTTCCAAACCAGCTGATTGAAGCTGCTTGGGTAGATGGAGCAAATGCATGGAAAAGGTTTATCCATATAATCATTCCAATGCTAAAACCTGCCACTGTGGTTGCAGTTACAGTAAGTATAATAGATTCCTTAAGAGCATTTGATATAGTTTATGTTCTTACCAGAGGAGGTCCTTTTTATTCCTCTAGCGTAATGGCAAATTATATGTACATACAGAGCTTTCATAACTACAGAATGGGTTATGGATCTGCAATTGCAGTAATACAGTTCCTTATCACACTTGGTTTTATTCTGTTCTACATGAGGTATGTGCTTAAATCGGAGGAAGAACGATGAAAAAACTACTTATATTTTATATTCTGGGCACACTGATCGTGTTGCTATGGGTTTCACCTTTTATGATATCATTTTTCACCTCAGTAAAAACAATGGATGAACTCATGGTAGAACACCAATGGTGGTTACCACCGGATATATGGCACTTCGAGAATTATGTCACAGCTTGGACCGATGCAAACATGGGAAGGTACTTTTTGAATACCTTTATCATAACAATACCTTCAGTATTGGGTACCCTTTTTCTATCAAGTCTCGGCGCCTATGCTCTTGCCTGGTATAAATTCAAACTATCAAGAATATTGCTGATGGTATTTGTTGGAGGGATGCTGATACCATTTCAGATGCTTCTTATACCTGTTTACAGGTTATCACTAAGTATGAACATCTATGATTCTTACCAGGGTGTAATATTGTTTCATATCGCTTTTCAGCTAGGTTTTTGCACATTCTTTTTAAGGAATTTTATGAAAACAATACCATCAAGCATTTTTGATGCCGCCATGATTGATGGAGCATCACATTTTCTAATATACAGAAAACTGGTTTTACCTCTTGTAACTCCCGCAATGGCCGCTCTTGGTATACTTGAGTTCACATGGATCTGGAATGATTATTTATGGTCGCTGGTACTCATACAGAGCGATAAATATAAACCTGTTACTCTGGGGCTGGTAAACTTACAGGGTCAATGGGTTACAAGTTGGAATGTAATGGCTGCCGGTGCGATAATTGCAGCTGTAGTACCTCTGATTGTATTTTTAATGTTCCAGAGATACTTTATAGAAGGCCTTACAGTTGGGAGTGTTAAAGGATGAAGACTAATCTTTACGGTGTTTGTTATTATCCTGAACACTGGGAAAAGGACCGATTGTCAGAAGATATTCGAATTATGAAAAATATGGGAATTAATGTTGTCAGAATAGGAGAGTTTGCCTGGTCAATAGTTGAGAAAGAACCAGAAACATATGATTTTTCATTATTCGATCGAGTTGTTACCGGACTACGTAAGAACAACATATCAGTTATCATTGGTACTCCAACTGCTACCCCCCCTGTTTGGCTCGTAAAAAGGCATCCCGATTTACTTCAAAAAGACAAACTGGGAAATACACGGCACTTTGGAAGTCGAAGACATTACTGCTTCAACTCCGACAGATATATAGAATACGCAGAAAAAATAACAAAAGAATACGCTAAACATTTTTCACAATTTGATAATGTGATTGGCTGGCAGATTGATAATGAATATGGCTGTCATGAAACAACTGTTTGCTACTGTGAAAATTGTGCAAAGGCATTTAGAAAATGGCTTAAGCAGAAATATAATAATATTGCTGAATTAAACAAGTCATGGGGAACGGTATTTTGGAGTCATTCATACAACAACTGGCAGGAAATTGATCCTCCATTGAAGACGGTATCAGATGTCAACCCTTCTTTGTGGCTTGATTATCAACGTTTCTCATCTGATTCAGCCATAAATTTTCATAAAAAAATGTCCGAAATAGTTAAAGATTACTCAGATCTACCTATCACACACAATCTGATGGTAAATTTCACTGAAATAGATTACAAGAAACTATCCAGTGAAATGGATTTTGTGAGCTGGGATAACTACATACCCGGAGAATATGATCATGATTTGCAGGCTATGAATCATGATTTGATGCGTTCATTAAAAGATCGAAAATTCTTTGTTATGGAACAACAACCTGGAAGGGTTAACTGGAGAAAAGTTAATGAATTTCACAAGCCAGAACAGCTGGAGTTCTGGATAAATCAGTCATTTGCACATGGAGCAAATGGTACGATAATTTTTAGATATCGACAGCTTCCTTATGGATCAGAGCAGTTTCACTCAGGACTTGTCGATTATTCAGGTGAAGTAACTTTAAGAGGTGAGTCACTTAAAAAAATAATAGAAAGAAACAATGAAATTGAATTTAATTATCCTGAAAAGGAAGTCGCCATTTATATAGATTATGAAAACTTTTGGATAGATAAAACGCAGGGAATAAATAACTACTTCGATTTATTAAACAATGGCATATTTCCTATATACAAGGCTATAAGAAGTTTTGGTTACAATGTGGATTTTGTGTTTACCAATACAGATCTATCACCTTACAAATTGGTAGTAATACCATCAGCCTATCATTTGAACGATTCATTTCTAGAAAAACTAATCACTTTCAAAGGAAAAATTTTGATTACCGCAATGACCTCTTTAAAGGATGAAAACAATAATATAAAAACTGAAAAATCAAGGCTTTTTCGCGAATTAACCGGAGTAAAAATCAAAGATTTTGGTGGAATCAATACAGTCGAGAAACTTGTTTATAATAATCAAAGCTTTAATGCTTCATACGTTTGTGAGCTGATCAATACAACAGACGCTGAAATAACTGGAAGATTCTCATCTGGTGTTTTTATTTCAAGTTCGGCAGTTACAAGAAAAAATAATACAGTGTATGTTGCCACTATACCTGATCTGGAATTTTCTCAAACCCTTTTAAAAATGTTAGGCTTCAGTTCAAGAAAGTCTTCTGATGTGGAAATAGTTATGCAAAAAGATGGTTCGGTTCTCATTCTAAATCCAGCTAAGAAAAAAGTCAACGCAAAAGTTTTTCAAAATAAACTAGAAATTGAACCATATCAATGTAAACAAAAAATCTCAATGGATTAACTACGATAACAAAAAACATCATGTAATCCCCTAATGAAAACGCTCATATAGGATATAATCAAGTGACCAAATATTTAACAATATTTTTTTGCCAAGAACAATTTGATATGATATAATTATTCTTGTTAATGGAAGGAATCTCAGTTATTACAGAGAATGTTGTTGATTTTTATTATCAAAGTAAGTGATTAATTATGCTTTCCAAATTACGATTGAATTCCTATTAATTCATGTAACAATATTTAGACAGATGCTAGTTTGCTAGGTTTTTCAACCCAGAATGTTTTTATGCGCGACGTTTTATTATAGGAGGTGTTTCATATGTTAACAATAGCAACAAAAACAGCAGTTGATATGTTTCTCGTAGAACACAGCGATGATTTTGATGAAGTAATTAA
This sequence comes from Petrotogales bacterium, assembly GCA_041694295.1. Lineage (GTDB taxonomy): Bacteria > Thermotogota > Thermotogae > Petrotogales > Kosmotogaceae > JASMTM01. The sequence continues at coordinate 457 of JASMTM010000008.1, read as the reverse complement.
TAAAAACACTCTTGTAGAGTTTTTTTACGAACATCTTGGTAAATATGGTGATCCTGAAAAAGACATTGAGAAATCAATAGATTATGCCCTTTCTGAAAAAGATGGGAAGGGTGGATTTATATTAGTTGCATGTGAAGAGGACGAAATTGTAGGTGGGGTTGTAATCAATAACACAGGAATGGGTGGCTACATCCCCGAACATATTCTTGTGTACGTAGCTGTCGATAAAAAAATGCGCGGTGAAGGAATCGGAGGAGAGCTAATTTCAAATGCTGTTGAAAGATGTGATGGTGATGTGGCGCTTCATGTAGAATACGATAACCCAGCAAAGAGACTTTATGAAAGAATCGGATTTGAATCAAAATACGCTGAGATGAGATTTTCGAGCTAAGTTATAACGGATATAAAAAAACGCCCTTCTGGGGCGTTTTTCATTTTTGTTTTTTTATTCTTTGAT
>JASMTM010000007.1:0-3551 GCA_041694295.1 Petrotogales bacterium | reverse complement strand
ATATTATTTTTATTGTCAAGCACCATGATGAATACTGTTTTGTATCTCTGAATTTTAGTGAGTAACCAGCATACCTTTTTTATCAAAACTTTTTCATTGTTTTCTTTGACAATCAGCTGGTTAATCGATCTCACTGCGTAAAGTAATCGATTCAACCGTTTTAGTTTTTCTCTTGCTTTATCCAGTTCTCTTCTAATTTTTAAAGCATTCAATCCAAAAGACAGATTATCAGCCAATTCTTCAAGTAAAGATAGTTCTTCACTATCAAATATATTTAGTTCATCTGAATAGATATTTAAAGTGGCAAAGGTTTCGTTTTTACATTTTAAAGGCAAGGAAACCGAAGAAGCATATTCATTTTTCAAAGTTTCTTTATCAAAGTTTTCAAATAATGGGGCATTTGCAACATCTTCTGAAACTACAGAATGACCTTCTATGAAGGCTTTTACTGTAGGATCAATAGCCAAATTATCATCATTTAGCTCTATATTAAGTTTTTTTAAGTTTTCTTTTCTCATTCCGCTGGAAGAAACAGGATTAAGGACTTCTTTATCCACATCTTTATAACCTATCCATGCCATTTTATAATCTCCGGTTTTCGTAAGAATGTCGCATGTTTTTTCAAGTAATTTTTTACTTGACTTAATTCTAATTATTAGTTGGTTTATTTCACTTAGCATTTTGAAGGATCTACTTTTTTCTTTAAGTCGTCTTTCGAGCTTTTTTCGACCCGTTATATCTGTTATTGTTCCAGCAAACCTAACTGGTTGATTTTTTTCATCTCTTTTTACAACTTCGCCTTTTGTTAAAACCCATTTGTAATTTCCTTTTTTCGTTTTTAGACGATTTTCAACTTCAAAAATCTGAGTTTTACCTTTTAATTGCGCTTCAAACTTTGACATTACCCTATTTTTATCATCCGGATGTATCCTTTTTAACCATTCATCAATGTTATTTTCAATCTCATTATTTTTGTAATCAAGAATTTCTTTCCATCTTTTTGAAAGATACATTTCGTTCGTTTGTGGTTGCCAGTCCCATATACCGTGGCCGCTTCCCTTTACTGCGTAATCCAATCTTTCTTCTGATATGTGCAATGCTTCCTCAATGTAATATTTTTCAAGAATTAAACCGAGCAACTGTGCTATATCGTATAACAATTTACTTTCCTCTTCCATAAATGAATCCCGATCTTTGTTGTTTTTACCTTTACAGCAAAAAACTTCGATAATTCCTTCTTTACGTCCTTGTACGAAAATATCCTGTGATATTTTATTCTCAGTTTCTACGAAATTTGAAGTTGTATATTTTTTGTTATTTATACTAAGTCGTATATATGTTTCTTCTGGTTCTTTAAAAGAACCCGGAATCAACTCAACAGTTTTTTGGAAAAACTCACCAATTTTTATATGTGGTTCTTCAATTACTTTGGAGATAGCATACAAACAATTAAGTTCTTTAACCCTTTGATTAAGATCGAAAATGGAATGATCTCTTTCTTTCTGGGATTCAAAATAGCCTGACATATCCTGTCCAATACACAAAATTTTAAACTTTTCACATGTATCATCAGATAATAAAGAAAAGTACCAGCTGATTTTTTTCTTTTCACCGGTTTTGAGAAGTACAGGAATTTCTCTGTAATCATACTTTGGAGATTTTGTTTTATGTAGAATTTTCAGGAAGTATTCTTTTTCTCTTTGTGAATGCTCACCCGGTAACAAAACTTTGAAAAAATCTTTCCCCTGAAGTTCTTCACAAATATAACCAAGAATACTGCATCCTTCTTCATTTATAAATTCAATTAACCCATCAGAATTAAGTGTTATCACAATCAGTGGAGAACTTTCTTTAATCTGACTTTGTCGCTTTTCATTTTTCAAAGTCTCCTCCTAATCCATTAGAAAAACATTCAATCGTTTAATTATATCATTTATCATATGAAAAACGCATTTGTTCTTTTACTTATCTAAGCTAAAATATAATAAAAGAAAGGAGGAATATTATGTTCGATGTAATAGTAATTGGTGGAGGGCCAGGAGGTTATGTGGCATCGATTAGACTAAGTAAACTTGGTAAAAACGTTGCGCTCATTGAAAAGAATGAATTAGGAGGTACCTGTACCAATGTAGGTTGTATACCTACAAAAGCTTTGTTAAGCGCTTCGCATCTTTATTCCGAAATGAATGATAAAGGTAAACGTTTTGGTGTAACTGCAAAAGAACTCAGTTACGATGAAAGTAAAATTATGAAACATTCGAAAAAAGCAATAACATTGTCCCGTAAAGGGATAGAACATTTGTTGAATAAAAACAATGTGGAAATTATTGAAGGCACAGCAGAAATAATAGATAAAGGAAAAATCAGAATTAAAGAGAGCGGTACATTTGTTGAAGGAAAAAATCTGATCCTTGCTCAGGGCTCAAATCCGGCCAACTTTCCACCTTTTGAAGATGTTGAAGGCATTATGACCAGTGATGACGTTTTTAGCATGGAAAAATTCCCTGAATCAATTCTTATCATAGGCGGGGGATATATTGGAGTTGAATTTGCTACATTCTTTTCTTCCTTTGGAGTGAAGGTCCATCTTGTTGAAGTTCTCGATCAGATACTTTCAACAGAGGATAAAGATGTAGCTGAAGATATCAAAAAATCACTCAAAAGGAAAGGCGTTATAGTATTAGAAAAAACCGAAGTGACAACTGTTGAAAAGGAAAATGGTACATTCACTTCAACTATTAAGAATAATGAAAAAGACGAACAACAGGAACTAGAAACGGAAAGCGTTTTGCTTGCTGTGGGAAGAAAACCTGCTATAACAGAGGATATTAAAGCGCTCGGTGTTGAAATAGACAAAGGTGTTATTACAGACGACCATATGTGTACAAATATAGAGAATGTCTATGCTATCGGCGATATAAAAGCTAAGTATATGCTGGCACATACAGCAATGCATGAAGGAATAGTTGCAGCAGAAAACATCGCTGGAATAGATACAAAAATGGACTACTCAGCAATTCCCTCAGTGATATTCTCAAATCCGGAAGTGGCATCGGTTGGTTTGAGAGAAAAGGATGTTGAAAAGGAAAAAATCAAGGTATCAAAATTTCCCGTTTCTGCAACAGGAAGAGCCAGAACTATGGAAGAAAGAATAGGCTTTGCAAAGGTTATTTCAGATAAAAAAGATGACACCGTTCTTGGCCTTACAATAGTTTCTCCTAATGCAACTGAAATGATAATGGAAGGTGTAATAGCAGTAAGAAATAAACTTACTACTTTGCAACTTATGGAATCGGTACATCCACATCCAACGTTAACAGAGACGGTTTTGGGAGCACTTGAAAAAGCAAACGATAGGGAGATACATATTTAAATCAAAAAACGTGGTGCGATAGTTGGTTGTACGTTGTACGGAAGTACAAAAAACCAAAAAATGCAAAACGACAGTCCGAGAATCCGAGAGCCCGAGACTAAAATAACGTCCAACGTTCCACTTCGTCCACCGTCCAACGCTTGCCGTTGCAAGCTTCGTCCATCGACTGGTGCATAAA
>JASMTM010000006.1:0-4410 GCA_041694295.1 Petrotogales bacterium | reverse complement strand
TCCAAATAGACCATGGGGAACATTTCTGTTTATGGGTCCCACAGGTGTTGGAAAAACTGAATTGGCAAAACGACTGGCGAGTATCCTTTTTGGAAGCGAAAACGCGCTCATACGAATTGATATGTCCGAATACATGGAGAAACACACTGTATCTAGATTAATAGGTGCCCCTCCGGGATATGTGGGTTATGAAGAAGGGGGGCAGCTCACAGAAAAGGTTAGAAGAAGACCCTATTCAGTTATTTTACTCGATGAAATAGAAAAGGCCCATCCAGAAGTACACAACATACTACTCCAGGTAATGGATGATGGAAGATTAACCGATGGACATGGTAAAACTGTGAGCTTTACCAATACAATTCTAATCATGACCAGCAACATAGCATCAGCAGAACTTTCAGAAAATAGTGAGCTAACGGAAGAAATGATGAATAGTCTCGAAAAGCGCTTGAAGACAAACTTCAATCCCGAATTTATTAACAGACTCGATTCCATAGTACTATTCAAAACACTTTCTGAAGAAGATGTTAAGAGGATCGTCAAGCTTGAACTTGAAGATACATTAAGAAGATTGGGTGAACAGGAGATGAAACTCGATTTCACAGAAAAAGCAGTTGACTTCATTGCAAGTAGGGGCTATGACCCGACCTTTGGTGCTCGCCCTTTAAGAAGATTTGTGGAGAGAGAGGTTGAAGGTCCACTTGCAGATATGATTATAGAAGGAGAAGTCAATCCAGGAGATACTGTGGAAATTGATGCTGATGAATACTCAATAAGACTTCAGAAAAAAGAATGATAAATCATAACACTTATCCTGTTTAAAGACCGGCAGGTTTTTCTTGCCGGTCTTTTGATATATAATAATATCTGTATCTTGGTGAAGAACCAGCAGGAGTTGTGATTATTATGGAACTACACATGTATATAGCCATTATCATCTTTATCGTAACGTATGCATTCCTGATAGCTGAAAAAATTCACAGAACATTAATTGCTCTGTCAGGTGCTATTTTAATGGTACTGTTTGGAGTGTTTGAAGATCCCAGAACGATATTTGCGGAACATGTGGATTTTAATACCATTTTCCTTCTGTTGGGAATGATGGCTTTTGTAGTAGTTATTAAAAAGTGTGGACTATTTGAATACTTCGGAATGAAAGCATTAACCATGTCGAAAGGCAATTTAATAAAGCTCTATATGTATCTAGTATCCTTTACAGCAATTACTTCAGCAATACTCGATAATGTTACAACGATACTTGTTATTGTTCCCATAACACTTGCCGTTGCCGATACAGCAAAAATAGATCCCATACCCTTCGTGCTGGGTGAAATATTTTCCTCAAATATTGGTGGCGCAGCAACATTAATTGGTGACCCACCAAATATTATGATCGGGACTGCAGCATCACTTTCCTTTATGCAATTTGTGATTAATCTCGGTCCAGCGATACTGGTAATTTTCTTTGTTATCAATGGTTTGTTACTTCTGTTATTCAGGAAAAGCCTTTCTCAAAAGATTGATCTGGATAAGATAACCTTTGATAGAAATCCTGTTGAATCACCAAGACGTTTCAAGATTTCAATAATACTGTTATTGATTACTGTAACTCTTTTTGTTCTTCAGGAATATATTTATCTGAGCAGTGCCTTTATCGCTCTGACCATGGCCACCATTTCACTTTTAATTCTATTTCCAAAAGGTGTGGAAGAAAATCTCTCAGAAGTTGAATGGTCATCGATATTATTCTTTGTTGGTTTGTTTATTATGGTTGGCGGCATAGAAGAAACAGGCGTTCTGGAAAGCATAGCTGATTTCATGATGCGTATTTCAAAAGGGTCCATGCAAACTGCGAAATTACTATTTTTGAATATTTCAGGGCTCGCATCTGCCTTCGTAGATAATATCCCATACACAGCTACACTTATACCTGTTGTAGAATCAATGAAAAAAATTAATCCAGACATATTCGGCAATTTAAAACCATTATGGTGGTCTCTTTCTCTGGGGGCATGTCTTGGTGGCAATGGTACAGCTGTCGGGGCTTCAGCCAATGTGATTGGTCTTGCAGTTCTTAAAAAGTACTATCACAAACAAATAAGTTTCTTAAAGTTTATGTTTTATGGAATGTTTGTACTTGTTGTTAGTTTATTTATCTCTAGTATCTATGTAACAATAGCTTTCTAAAGAGGTGTTGACAATGCATAAAGTATTCTGTACATATAAGTTACCTGATTATGTGAAAAAAATTCTCAGTGGTTATGAAATAAAAATGAACGACAAAAACAAACAGTTATCAAAAAAGGAAATAATAAAGAACGCAAGTGATTCGTTAGCAATACTTTCAATGTTGACTGATAAAATCGACAGGGAAGTAATCGATGGTTGCCCCAATTTAAAAGTGATTTCCAATTGTGCCGCCGGCTACGACAATATAGACATTGATTATGCCAGAAAGAAAAACATTGCGGTGACCAACGTTCCTGGAGTGCTAACAGAAGCAACTGCTGATCTGGCTTTCGGTCTTCTATTGGCTACATGTAGACGTATTGTAGAAGCAGATAAGTTCACAAGAGAAGGGCATTTTGTAGGCTGGAGATACGATCTGCTTCAGGGTATGGAATTACAGGGCAAAACCCTGGGAATAGTTGGTATGGGAAGAATAGGGAGAGCGGTTGCTAAAAGAGCACTTGCTTTTGGTATGAACGTTTTATATCATAATCGAAAGCCCCTTTCTAAAGAAATGGAAAATGAATTGATCGCGCGTTATGTAAACCTGGAAAAACTTCTGAAGGAATCCGATATTATTTCTCTACATGTACCATTAACTGAAGAAACTCATCACCTGTTGAATAAGAAACGACTAAAAATGATAAAGAAAACTGCATATTTAATAAATACGGCTCGTGGTCCTGTAATAGATGAAGACGCTTTAATAAAGATCCTGGAAAACAATGAAATTGCTGGAGCAGGTCTTGATGTTTATGAAAATGAACCCAATGTTCCTGAAAGACTAAAACATCTTCAAAATGTCGTCTTATTGCCCCATATAGGATCAGCAACAAAAGAAACAAGAGAAAATATGTTACTCAAGGCAGCACAAAATATAAAATCGGTGCTCAACAGGCAAAAACCGTTTAGCAGAGTTGTTTGATTTCATGCAGATTATTGAACGCCTATTGATAAAAATAGGAATTTTGCTGATTGTAGTAGGTTTCATTTTCTTTTTGTTCAGAAAGATTGGAATGCCTCTTGGAAAATTACCCGGAGATATTCACATTTCCAGAGATGGATTCAAAATCTGGATACCCATAACAACATGCCTTATACTAAGCGGGTTAATAACCGTCATACTTTGGCTAGTCAATTATTTAAGCAATCATATAAAATAAAACCTAACTCAACGCTTTTTCAACATCTGTGATTTGTTTCTGAGAAAGCTTCAGTTGCTCCCTGCGTTCAGACAAAAACTCTATTATTTCATCACTGGTGACGATCATGTAATCTTTCCAGATTGCAGCAATGATCGAAGAAGGTATATTGGTTTCGGTTACAATCTTGAGAATGGTTAAAGGAATACCTTCTTTGATCTCTTCGATTTTTTTGATAGAACCTGTCTCAAGAAATTCAACAGATTTTTCAACCACCGCACTGCCTATCCCCTTAATATTACTCAAAGCTTTTATATCCTCTCTGGTAAGATCACTTTTTATATTAGCAATAACCCGAGAGGCAAATCTATATGTCCTGATTTTGAAAGGATTGTCTCGTGAAACCTCCATAAGTCTTGCAAGTAAAATGAACTTTTTTGCCAGTAAATTGGAACTCACACTGTTTTTCATAAAACATCTCTCCCTATATAATCTTACTACAGTAATTTATCAGTTCATAAAAATCATTGAGGGGGGGATTACTTTGAAAGCAATGATACTCGCAGCTGGAAAAGGTACTAGATTGAGACCTTTAACCAACGAACTACCCAAACCAATGCTTCCTATAATAAACAAGCCCGTTATTGAATTTCTCCTGGAGCTACTAAAAAAACATCATGTTGATGAGGTAATGATAAACCTTTCTCACCTTGGATGGAAAATACAGGATTATGTTAAAGATGGTTACAGGTACGGACTGAATGTTGGGTATTCATTTGAAGGTTATTACAAAAACGAATCTTTAAAAACGATCCCACTGGGCTCTGCCGGCGGTATTAAAAACATACAAAAAAAATGGGAATTCTTTGATGATACATTTATTGTACTATGCGGCGACGCTATTGTAGATCTGAACATTTCAGAAGCACTTACCTTTCATAAAAATAACAATGCTCTAGCCACAATAATTGCAAAAAATGTTCCTAAAGATAGGGTTTCAAATTATGGAATAGTAGTAACAGATGAAAATGATAAAGTA
>JASMTM010000005.1:0-12955 GCA_041694295.1 Petrotogales bacterium | reverse complement strand
TTAACAAGAACACCATAGTTATATAAGAAAGACTAAGAAAAAATATACCTGTTAAGTAAATCATGTATCCTGTTGAAACAGGATGTCTTATGAATCTGTAAGGACCGGAAACTATCAATCTGTCATTAGAAGTCAGCATCGTTGACCATTCACCATTCTGAATATATGCAACCAGTGAAGAATAAAGAGCCAATAGGACACCCACTAATATGAAAGCATAACCAATAATATTTGTTAAAACGGATACGTAATTTTGATCGATATAAAAAAATACCAGGCTAGGAATTAATATCCAAAAAATGATAGCTTCTATATATAGCATCATTCGGATATATTCCACCCCCTAATAACAAAATCGGTACCTTTTTCTTCTGCATTTTCAATGTTTACTTCGAGATCGATTTTGTCTATTATTTTCTTAAAAATTGAAAGTCCGAGCCCAAATCCCTCTTTGCTTCTTGATTTATCAACCTTGTAAAAACGTTCAAATAGCCTTTCTTTTTCTGACTCAGGTATTCCTTCACCATTGTCTATAATATGCAGTTCTTTATTTTCACCAACCCACTTAATATTTACTATGTCAGTTTTAGCATGTTTTACTGCATTTTCTAAAAGGATTTTAAGAGACATGCCAAGCAGTTCTCTATTCGTTTTCACTATCAATTCGTTAGGAATATCTAGCTCAACTTCAAAATAAAAGTAAGATTGAACTTCAGCTGTCTTATTCAAAATAATCTCCTTTAGATTTTCTGAAGTTAGTTCCGCCTTTGAGTCGGGCTGTGATAACAGAAGTAATTTTTCTGCAAGTTCAATAAGCTTTTTTGACGTTTCTTCAATGTTTCTGGCTGCCTCTTCTGTCATCCCCTGGTTGCTTGAAGCCCAACGAGTTATCATTCTTGAAAAACCAAGAATAGAAGTAAGTGGGGTCATAATTTCATGAGCAACGTCAGAAGAAAATTGTTCTTGCTTTTTATAACCATCTTCGATTCTTGTCAATGCTCTATTTATAACCTCTATAAGTTCTTTTATTTCTTTTGTTTTAGTTTTTGTACTTACACGCGATGAAAGATCACTAACTACAACCTTGCGTAAGGAATCACTCATCTTTTTCAACGGTTCTGAAATTCTCTTGCTCAAAATAATTGAAGCAAATAATGATATAAGTATGGCTATTATCGAAGCAAGTATAATTGAAGATCTAAACCCCTTTAGAAATAAATCATATTCTGCTATTCTACTTCCCAAAAGGACTTTATTGTTGTTGTCTGTAAATCCAAATAAAAGGTACATATCATCATCAACATTTATAATTTTCGAACCGTAGAAAAAAGAATAATCTTCAAGATTATCGGGATTTTGTATAATTTCATCATCAATCTTTATGAACAACTGCTCAGTTACAGCTGGTCCCATCCTTCCCATTCCCTGTCCCCCAAAATCCGACCGGTTGAATCTCGGGCTATGGGTAAGTGAAATGTATGCTTTGTTCAGTTCCTGAGTGTAATTTCTTATAAATACTGAACGAGAGTTAACATACACAAAATAAGAAAAAAAGCCAATGATAATTGCAGAAATAAATAATATACTCATAACCAGTTGAAAGAAAAGAGAAAAACCCTTATTATTTGAAGACATAGCCTATTCCTCTTACTGTATTAATGTATTTTCCAGCCTTTTTGAGCTTCTTTCTTAAATAATTGATATAAACTTCCACTACGTTTTCGTTGCTCCATTCATCAGTTCCCCACACTTTGTCGAGTATTTTTGTCCTGGATACAACAATTCCTTTATTTTCCATGAGCAGGTTGAGTAAATCAAATTCTGTTTTACTCAATTTTATCTCCTCCTCGCTCACTTTCACTTCCCTGGAAGACCTGTCAAGAACAACTTCTTTATAAGCTATTCTTTCAGGTCCTTTTACCCTGCGCAACTGTGTTTCAATACGAGCTATGAGTTCTTCAATGTGAAAGGGTTTTGTTAAATAATCATCAGCTCCCGTTCTTAAACCTTTGACTTTGTCTTTTACTTCTCGCTTTGCTGTAAGCATAATTACTGGTAATTCATTTGAATAATCTTCTCTAATAATTTGTAGAACATGGTAACCATCAATTTCAGGAAGCATTATGTCCAGAATAACAAGATCAGGCAGCTTCTCACTGATACTTTCAATTGCGGCTTTGCCATTGGAAACATGGTTAACTTCATAACCTTCGTGCTGAAGTTCAAGTTCTAAAAATTTACTTATGTGAGGATCATCTTCTATTAGAAGTATTCGTGATTTCATTTTTCTCACTCCTATTATTTCTACGAAGCTTTAAGGCTGATGAAACACTTCCAAATGCAACTCCAGTAAGCATAATTCCTAAACCCATTCCTTTCATTAAACCCACACTTTCACCCAGTATAATTACCGCAAACAACAAAGCAAAAGCTGGTTCACCCACATAAATTAATGAAGCGCTGATTGATCCAAGATGTTTTTGATAGCGTAACTGTACAGCCACAGCAAAAATCGATGCAACAAGAGCGGTAAAAAGTGCCACAGCCACAATTGGTATATTCAATATTATCTTACCAGGAATAAAGGGTACCAAAATCAAATTAGCTATAGCAACAGTAAGAAGTTGCGGAAACAACAAACCGATTTCATTATTATTTGAATTTTCAGTAAATACACTAATAAATACCACGTGTAACGCAAACATGATAGCACAAAGAAGTGTCAACATATCACCAAAGTTAAAAGAGGAAACATTGGGTGTGGTTAACAGATAAAGACCAAACAGAGAAATGCCAAAAGCCATAATTTGCATAACGGTTGGCATTCTTTTTTCAATGATAGGTGAAAGCAACGCCACAAAGGTTACATAAAGTGCAGTGATAAAAGCGCTTTTAGAAGAAGAGGTGTAGACAAGTCCCCATGTTTGAAAAACATAAGCGCTGGCCAGGAAAGCACCTAATATCAGACCCTTTAATAAGTCATTCCATGTTGTCCTACGAATTTGCTTAATACCAAAAATTCCAATAATTGATGTAGCTATAATGAACCTGATGAAATTATAGAATACTGGAGACACACCATCTGCAAGTATAATTTTTTGAAGAGGGAATGTCATACCCCAAAACAAAACTACTAGAAATAAAAGTACATTGGCTTTTAGTTTCTCATTAGGTTTCTGCATAAAATTCTATCCTCATCTTTTTCTCAATCTATCAACTTTTTAATGAATCTCATATATCTTAGAAAATTTGGTTTTGACATAATTAATAAAATAAGATGGTTTTAACTCCTCATCAGTTACTTCCTTAATAAGTTCATCAGGAAAGATTGTTTTACCTTTGCTGTGAACATTCTTTCTAAGCCAGCTTACAATTTTTTCTAGTTTCCCTTTTTCAAGGAGGCTATCAAGATCTTCTATGTCATGTTGAAGGAAGTTAAATAATTGAGCCGCGTAAAGATTGCCCAGCATATATGACGGAAAATAACCAAACATACCAGCATACCAGTGAACATCCTGCAAAATCCCTTCTGTATCATTTGATGGAAACAGACCCAGATATTTTTTAAATTTCTCGTTCCATAATTCTGGCAACTCTGACACCTTTATTCTGCTATTTATAAGAGCCTCTTCAATTTCCGTTCTAACAATGATGTGAATATTGTAGGTTAGTTCATCAGCTTCTATTCTAATTAATGAAGGTTCAACATGGTTGATGGCTTTGTAGAAACTCGAATGATCTACATCGTTGAAGTGTGGGAAATGTTTTTTCAATATATTAAGTAAGTATTTGGAGAAGAAGCGGTTTCGCCCAATGTTGTTTTCCATCATTCTTGATTGAGATTCGTGAATACCATATGAAGCTCCATCATGCAATACAGTCCAAAGATAGTCTTCTGGCAATCCCTGATCGTATAAAGCGTGTCCTCCTTCGTGTAATGTGCTGTAAACGGTGGGGCCAATGTCATCGGTAACAAATTTTGTTAGCACCCTTGTATCGTTATGTGATATGTCTATGGTGAATGGATGTACTGTTTCATCAAGCCGTCCCGCATTAAAATCATAGCCTATTGTTTCAAGCAGTTCTTTACACATATTTTCTAATGCTTTTCTTTCAAACCTCCCCTTCAGCAGATCTCTTGAGGTCTTTACCTTGGAATCATCTATCTCTTGTATAAAAGGTATGAGGTCAGTTTTTAGCGACTCCATAACTTCTTTTAATTTTTTGTATGTCATTCCCGGTTCGTATCGACTTATCAATGCATCGTAGGGATTATCCTTGTAACCAATTCTTTCTGCGATTTCTTTGGAAAGTTCAATAATCTTTCCCAGTTGTTTCTTTATTTGATTGAAATCTCCTTCATTTTTTACCTTTGACCATAATTCCTCAGTTTTCGATGACTCTATGGTTATTTCTTTAAGAAGCTCTGGTGGAAGCGACTTTATGATATTGTACTCGTATTTTGTCATTCTTAATACTTTTTCTTCGTATTCACTTAAGTGGTTTTTGCTACTTTCTTGTTCCATCTTTTCAAGTAGCTTGTCCATTTCGCTAGAAACAAATTTTCTAAACGAAAGTTCGCTTAAATAACCTACAGCATCAGCTCTATACTCATATGCAGCTTCTGGCATATATGTCCTTTGATCCCAGACAAGTAAAGATACAGCGGAGTTAATCAGTGCCCTTTCTTTTCCAATATTTTTAAGTTCTCCTAAAAACTCCATTATTACCACCTCTGAAAATTATAGCACCATTAATTTAAATAATAAAAAAAGGGAGCCTTTCGGCTCCCCTGTTATGAATTTCTTACTATCCAATATCTTCCTCTTCTTCAGCCATTCCTGCTTCCTCAATTTGAATATTTGAGTACATATCAAGACCGGTTCCGGCAGGTATAAGCTGTCCAACAATTACATTTTCCTTAAGTCCAAGCAGTTTATCCATTTTACCCTCAGTTGATGCTTCCGTTAGTACCTGAGGTGTTTGCTGGAATGATGCTGCCGACAGCCAGCCTTCACTTTCAAGTGATGCCTTTGTAATTCTTAACAGTCTTCTCTTGTACTTTATGTAATCTTTTGGGGATATCTGGACTGTCTTTTCAGGAAGAGTGAAGTCTGGATCTATCTCTTCAAGCAACTTCTGGTATTCTTCTTCTTCTACATCGTATATACTGATTTCTTTTATTTCATATTCTTCAAATTTCTTTATCAGTTCTTTGTCTATCATTTCTCCTTCAATACCAAGGCTAACAACCTTTTCATCTTCATCTTCTCCAAGAACCTTTCTTGCCAATCTTCTTCCAATAACCATCTTCTTGTTTTCTTCGACTTTTCTGTTGCTTCTGCTGATCTGTTCATTGAATTTCTTAACCTTCTGAATATTTATCAGTGTTCCTGGAAGTAATTCTGTGTCTCCCGGATCTGTTATTTCAACCTTAGAAAGCATCTGTTTTATTATCAGCTCAAAATGTTTATCATGGATCTCAACACCCTGTTCTGCGTAAACCCGCTTTATCTCTCTAAGTAGATACATGGCTGTTTGGTTAATACCAAGTTTCTGCATTAGCTTTCGGGGTCTTACGGTACCTGTTGTAAGAGATTCTCCTTCAAGCACTTTATCTCCAACGTGAACCTTTGGCTTTATAACAGATGAAAGATTGTATTCTTTTATTTTACCTTCCGGTGTTTCGACAAATAGTTTTCTCCTGCCTTTTTCATCTGTGTCCATATCCTTAACAAAACCATTAACTTCGCTGAACAAGGCTTCAGGATCTTTTAGTTTCTTCCTTGCTTCAAAGAGTTCCTCAGCTCTTGGTAAACCACGGGTAATATCGGATTCGGTAGCTATCCCGCCGGTATGGAATGTCCTCATTGTCAGCTGTGTTCCTGGTTCCCCAATTGACTGTGCTGCAACTATTCCAACAGATTCACCAACATTTACCACATCGTGATTTGAAAGATCCATTCCATAACATGCTGCACATACTCCCTGTTCCGCTTCACAGGTAAGTACGGTTCTAATCTTTATTGAAGGCCTAATCTCAAGTGACTCGTAACCCTCTTTCAACAGTGTTTTTGCAGTTGTCGAACTCAACTTCTCCTGATATTTTACAAGCTGAATGTTATCTTTGTTCCTAAATTCATGACCTACATAAACCTTGTTGACGGCCGGATAAATATTTACCTTGATCTTCTTTATTCCCTTTTCCTTCATCTCATGTAATATGTCCCCCGTCAACTTCATACCAGATTCATAGGTCTTTTCCTCTAGAGTAACCTCTTCAGCAAGTTCTGTGTAATCTGTGATATGAATCTTTTTGTCAAGTGATAGTTCTTTTTCTCTCATTACAGGAACTTTGCGCTTGAAATTGGCAAGGAATATCTCGTCTCCATCTCTAATCATGGTGTTCCTAGTATAAAGTTTTCCTGTTTTTGGATTCTTGACTGTTTTTCCTGTCATAGGATCTATGATATCCTCCGCCAGAACGCGACCAAATAGGAAATCTTCAAGTTTTTCTATGGTTACGTCATCTGCCATTAGTTCAATTGCCTCTATACCCTCACTTGTTCCACAATCAGGTGTAGTAACGGTGGTACTCTGCGCAACATCAACCAGTCTTCTGGTTAGATAACCAGCAAAGGATGTCCTCAGAGCGGTATCAGCTGAACCTTTTCTGGCACCATGCGTAGATGTGAAGAACTCGAGTTCCTTTAAACCGTCTCTGAAGTTTGATAGTATAGGTACCTCGATAGTTTTACCTGATGGATCAGCCATAAGGCCTCTCATTCCAGAAAGCTGCTTCAACTGGTCAATATTACCTCGAGCTCCAGAATCAACCATCATATAAACAGGGTTGAAAGGATATTCTTTGAATTCGTCATAGGTCTTCAAAGTAAGCTCCTGGGTTGCACCTTCCCAGATCTTAATAATTTCAGTAATTCTGTTATTCTCATTCAAATATCCATCTTTGTACAACTGATCGATCTCTTCGACTTTTTTCTGCGCTTCATTAATAATCTCTTCTTTTTTGGGATACATTATTATATCCCTTATAGAAATAGTGAGTCCACTTACTGTGGCATAATGGAATCCCATTCTCATCATATCGTCAAGTAGATCAGCAGTTCTATCTATTCCATATTCCTGGAAACAATCATAAATTAGTGTTTTTATGTGTTTCTTTGTAAATTTCTGAGTGTAATTTCTCAATTTTTCGGGTAGTATTGAGTTAAATATTATTCGTCCGATGGTTGTCAATGTCAAGCCTTCATTTTCTCCAATTTGAACAAGAATGGGGTCATGAAGCCCAACCATACCTGAATTATATGCCATAAGTGCTTCATCTGTCATTCCAAATTTCCAGCTTATTTTCTCAAGTGCTTTTTTTCTTGCTTTTTTCTTAAATTCGTTTTCATCAATTCTTGATTTCTTTAATTTCTCATAATATTCATTGAGCTCATTTTCCAGCTTCTCATACTCGTAATTTGTCGTTGTAAGGTAATAAACACCGACAATGATATCCTTGCCCGGCATCGAGATAGGTTTTCCGTTAGCAGGTGAAATAACATTGTACCTACTCAACATCAGAAATTTTGCTTCAGCCTGAGCTGCAGTAGATAACGGAACATGGACAGCCATCTGGTCTCCATCGAAATCTGCATTGAAGGGTGCACAAACCAACGGATGTAGTTTTATAGCATTACCTTCAACCAATCTTGGTATAAAAGATTGTATTGATATTCTATGCAACGTTGGAGCCCTGTTAAGTAGTACAGGATGTCCTTTTATAACATCCTCAAGTACTTCCCAGGCTTCAGGCATCTCGCGTTCAATAACTGTTTTCTTTAATTTTCTTGCAGATTTACTCGATTCACTACCGAGCAATTTCCCCAAAACAAAAGGTTTGAATAATTCCATTGCCATTCTTTTTGGTATACCACATTCATGTATCTTCAAATCAGGTCCAACAACAATAACAGCTCTTCCTGAATAGTCAACTCTTTTTCCAAGAAGGTTCCTTCTAAATCTTCCTTTTTTACCCTTAACAAGATCTGTAAGTGATTTTAGTGGCCTTCCCGACTTGTCTGTCACAGCTTTCCCTACTCTGCCGTTGTAGATTAAGGAGTCCACGGCTTCCTGCAGCATTCTTTTTTCATTTCTTATTATTATTTCAGGAGCACCTATGCTTAAAAGCTTAGTAAGTCTGTTATTTCTGTTTATTACCCTTCTGTAGAGATCATTTAAATCCGTCGTTGCAAAACGACCACCTTCTATTTGAATCATCGGTCGCAAATCCGGTGGAACAACAGGAATAACATCCATTACAATCCATTCTGGCTTGTTATCCGATTTGATAAAGTCCTTTACAAATTTCAATCGTCTAAGTAATTTTAGTGCCCTGGCACTGCTTTTTGCCAGACCTTTCAGTTCGTGTTCAATTTCTACTTTTAGTTCTTCGAAATCAAGTCTTTCCAAAAGTTTCTTAATAGCAGCCGCTCCGTAATCACATCGTACTTTTCCAGGATAAAGTTCTCTGTAAGCTTCGTATTCATTCTCTATTACGATATCTCCAACATTTTTCCCAATTTCCTGCGAAACTTCATCATCTATCTCAGTAATTAAAACAATCGGCCGGTCACTTTCGGTTTCCGTTTCAATTTCAAAGCTACCAGGATAATATTCATCAAATAGCCTGTATTCTGTAAGAGACAGCACTTCATCTTCGAATAAAAACCTGTCTGCAAGTGTATCTCCCTTTCTCACTTCATCACCATCATTGACATAGATAAAGGCACCTTCAAATACAGGGTACTTTTCTGTTACTCCATCTTCAGCCTTAACAATTATCCAGTTAATTTCTCTATCTGTATTGGCTGTGTCGCTCTTAACCTCAACTTTACCATCTATGTCTGAAACAACAGGACTTTTGGGATTTCTTACTTTAACCCCCTGTTCAACCTCAAATTCTCGTTTCTTTGAATATATTTCATATTCTGTTTGATATAGGGTTTGACCGGGTATAAAATCTGTATCCTTTGGATCTGTGACCACATATCTTCCTTCGATAACTCTTCTTGAACCGTAGTAAATTACATTTTCAAGATCCTTTGAAGAAACGTTGAGAACCGAAGCAAGAATACTCGGTGCACTCTTCAAATACCACACATGAACGACGGGAGCAGCCAGATCAATGTGACCCATTTTTCTTCTCCGTGCATCCTTTGATTCAACTTTTACATTACAACGTTCACAAACAGTTCCTTCATATTTTTTACCTTTATATTTTCCACAGGCACATTCGTAGTCCTTAGTAGGTCCAAATATCTTTTCACAAAACAAACCGTCTTTTTCTGGTTTGAATGTTCTGTAGTTAATAGTTTCTGGCTTTTTTACTTCACCATTCGACCAGGATCGTACTGTTTCAGATGAAGCAATTCCTATACCTACAGAGTTGATTTTTCTATTATACGAATTTATAGCCATTCTATTCCCTCCTTGAGGGATAATTCCCCATTATAATTTGTCAACCTCAAGCTCATTACCATCTGAATCATATACCTTAACATCCAGCGCTAAACCTTGAAGTTCCTTGATTAAGACCTTAAAACTTTCAGGAATTCCGGGCTTTGGTAATCTTATATTTTTTAGGATAGATTTATACACTTCATTTCTTCCTGCAATATCGTCTGACTTTATAGTAAGCATTTCGTTTAACGTATGTGCTGCACCATGCGCTTCCAGTGCCCAAACTTCCATTTCTCCAAATCTTTGTCCACCAAAATGAGCTTTACCACCAAGGGGCTGCTGGTGGATTAATGAATAAGGTCCGGTTGAACGCGAATGAATCTTATCCTTTGCAATATGTACGAGCTTTAGCATGTACATTGTTCCAACAACAATTGGACAATCAAAGGGCTCACCGGTTCTGCCATCTTTCAACAGAACCTTTCCCGTCTTGTTCTTTTCATCATCTCCGGCATCAAGACGCTTTTCCTTTCGAACATCATAGAGTTCTTCCATTATTTCCATTTCTTTCGCGCCATCAAAAATTGGTGTCGCGAAGTATCGGTCTGTAAGAGAACCAAGCCATCCCAGATGTGTTTCAAGTACCTGTCCAACATTCATTCTTGATGGAACTCCAAGTGGTGAAAGCACCACCTGAATTGGTGTGCCGTCAGGAAGGAAAGGCATATTTTCTTTAGGAATGATATTAGATACGACACCTTTGTTACCGTGTCTTCCAGCCAGTTTGTCTCCAATGTCAAGGGGTTTTCTGCAAGCAACAAAAACCTTTACCAGTTTGTTTACACCTGAACCTAACTCGGAAACCTGTTCTTTATCAAAATACTTAACATCGATTACTCTTCCCTCTACTCCATGGGGAAGCTTCAATGAACTGTCTTTGACATCTCTGCCACGGTCACCAAATACAGATCTGATAATTTTTTCTTCTGCTGTCGCATCAGATTCTCCTTTTGGAGTAACCTTCCCTACAAGGATATCTCCTGAAGTAACATAAGCTCCTACTCTCACAACACCGTTTTCATCAAGATTCTTAAGTAGACTTTTTGAAACATTTGGAATGTCCGCCGTTATCTCTTCCGGGCCAAGTTGAGTGTCTCTTGCTACCGTTTCATACATTTCTATATGTATAGTGGTGAATGTATCGTTTTCAAGCAGTTCATCACTCACCAGTATTGCGTCTTCAAAATTGTATCCTTCCCAGGGCATAAATGCCACTGTAACATTTTTACCGAGAGCAAGCTCTCCCATATCTGTAGATGGTCCATCAGCTATGGGTTCTCCTTTTTTAACCTCTTCACCAACAGACACAATTGGACGCTGGTTTACAGCCGTATCCTGATTCGTTCTAACAAATTTTCTTAAATTATACTCATCAATTTCATTTTTTTTGCTCTTCTTATCTTTTTTTTCTTTTCTTTCAATTACTATTTTTCTTCCATCAACATATTTCACAACACCATCATTTTTTGCCAGTACAACAAAACCTGAATCCCTTGCTGCAACAGCCTCTACACCAGTTCCTACAATAGGCGCTTCCGGTTTTACAACGGGTACCGCCTGACGTTGCATGTTAGACCCCATTAACGCACGATTGGCGTCATCATGTTCAAGAAATGGGATAAGAGAAGTCGATATGCTTACTATCTGTTTAGGTGAAACTGCCATGAATTCAACTTCTTCCCTGTCAACGAATTTAATTTCACCCTCGAATCTTACCTCTACGGAATCCTGAGCTATCCGGTTATCTTCAATTTCTATTGTTGATTGCGCTATATTGTAATGTTCTTCTTCATCAGCAGAGAGATATACAATCTCATCTGTTAACTTACCTTTATTGACTTTTCTGTAGGGCGTCATTAAGAATCCATACTTGTCAATAGTTGCGTACGTTGAAAGAGATGTCATTAGCCCTATGTTGGCACCTTCAGGTGTTTCGATAGGACACATTCTCCCAAAATGAGAATGGTGAACGTCTCGTACTTCGAACCTTGCGTGTTCTCGTTTTAATCCACCAGGACCTATTGCTGATAATCGACGTTTGTTAGTCAGCTCAGCAAGAGGATTAACCTGATCCATGAATTGTGATAATTGACTTGTTGCAAAGAATTGATGCAAAGTTGTCATCAATGTTCTTACATTAACCAGGTTCTGTATGGAAATTTTGTCAAAAGATGTATATATCGTTAATTTTTCTTCTAGAAGTCTGTGAATTTTCATGAAAGCTTTTTCAAATTCTGTCTGCATTAGTTCCCCAACTGTTCTAACGCGTTTGTTACCCAGGTGATCCTTGGTATCAAGCAACTCCGGCCTGGATTCTACTGCAACTAGATGTCTCGCAGCAAGAACAACATCCATGGGAGTAAGTACCATAGATTCTTCACCGTATTCGAGGTCTTCAGGGACATCTTTTTTGCCTTCAACTTTTTTCAGATAATCGTGATAAACTCTTTTCAATCTGCTGTTTATCTTAAATCTTCCAACATCAGAAAAATCGAATCTATCGGGGTTGAAATATAGATTATAAAAATAATTCTTAGCTGCATTAACTCGGGGAATTTCACCGGGTTTAAGTTTTCTGAACATTTCAATGTAGGCATTTTCACTGCTTAGATCTTTTCCATATGTTTTTTGCAGTGCAGTGAGTGTTTTCATTGCTAGCGGTGATGGCACCTTTATCGATTCAACATCTGATTCAGCAATATTCTTGATAAGGTTTTCAGTCAACACAGAACCTTTTGCGGCGATTTTTGATCCCTTTACAATAACGTCTCCCAGCAAAATGCTTCCTTTATGGCTGGATAAAGTGTATTCGTCATTCGCTTCCGCATTTGTAACAAAAAGATTCAATAACTCATTTTCGTCTTCATAACCAAGTGCCTTTAACAAAAGAAATAAATTCATTTTTCTTCGTCGGTCAATCCTTACCTGCATTATTTGCTTTATAGGGTTCAACAGTACTTCGAGCCACGCACCTTTAACAGGTAAGAAATGGGCAACAAAAATTGGTTCTGATGATGTCTTTGACTTTGTTGGCTCATCCACAAAATAAACACCAGGTGACCTAACCAGCTGATTGACCACCACACGTTCTGCACCATTAATAACGAATGAAGCATCTTCTGTCATGTAAGGCAAATAACCAAAGAAAGCTTCTTCGTCTTTGATCTCGCCAGTAGAAAGATCTGTTATTCTGACTGTAACATACAGGGGAACAGAATAAGTTAGCCCTTTATCTCTGCATTCCTGAATGTCGTATCTGGCTTCTCCGACTCTTGTTTTAACAAACTCAAGAGAAAAGCCTTTGTCACTCTTTCGTACATCGCTTCTCTGCATCTGAGATTTAATGGGTGAATATTTTTTAAGTACGTCCAATAATCCTTTTTCAATAAACCACTGGAAAGAATTTGTCTGTATCTCAATCAAATTTGGG
>JASMTM010000004.1:0-3288 GCA_041694295.1 Petrotogales bacterium | reverse complement strand
AGTAGTTCAGCCTTATAATTATATCTTTATTTAAAGACAATGTCAATGGTTTTAAAATTCCTTGATTGACCATTCAATTTTTGCTCCTTCAGTGAATCCGTATCGATCAAAGAAACCTGCTTTTACTTCTAAAGCATATTTAAAAGGTTTGTAAATTATGTGAATAGGACAGGATGATTCTTCACAAGGTTTCATGTTTTGTATATCCAATATTGTTCCATTGGCATCTATAAAAGCGATGTCGAGTTTAACAAAGGTGTTTTTCATCCAAAAGCCTCTTATTCCAGGGTTAGGAAAAACGAAAAGCATTCCATAATCTTCAGGAATATCTTCTTTGTACATCAAACCAAATTCTCTTAATTCGTTCGTATTAGCAATTTCAATAGGAATCGTTACAATACTTCCCTCTTGCGAAATGGTTAGAGTCCCTTTTGGAAATTCTGGTATATTTATCGTTTGACTAAATAAATTGGTGAAGAAAATTATCGAAATTAAAAGGATGAAAGCAATTTTCTGCATAATTTTTAACTCCATTATAATAAATTAGGCTTCGAACTTTTTGTCGAAGCCTATTTAAATTTCTTTCATCTTTTGATAGAATTCATAATTTCATTTAAATCTGGTTGATCTCTTAATTCGTAAACTTTTACAAATTCAATTTTTCCTTCTTCGTCGATTAAAAAATTCGCTCTTTTGGAAAAACCGTTTTCTTCATCGAATATACCATATTTTCTAGCAACTTCTCCATGGGGCCAAAAATCTGACAAAAGTTTAAGTTTGTTGATTTTCATACTTTGAGCCCATGCTTTTTTTGAAGGTGATGAATCAACACTGATTCCTAAAGGTACAACGTTGAGTTTTTCTAATTCGTTGTATTTTAAATCTAAGTTTTTCATCTGTGTTTCGCAAACCCCAGTCCATGCTAAAGGATGGAAGGAAAGTAGAACCTTTTTCCCTTTAAAACTAGATAAGGAGATATCCTCACCATTTTGATCTTTCAATTTAAAATCTGGAGCCAAGTCTCCAACTTTCAATGCCATAAAATCACCTCTCATCTCATTGAATTTATGAAACGTTCTAATTTGTTTAAATCTATACTTCTTTTAAAAAGCGGATCTTTGTTTTGCTTATAAATAGTCAATTGTTCTTCAAAAGTTGGTTTTCCCTTTTCTTCATATATTATACCTAAAGGAATTTTGTCCTCTTGGAAAGCTATTTGTAGAGCTTGCATTTTATCTGATGGATCGTAATCTTCCCCTAATTTGTAAGTATGTTCATTAAACCAGGCGTAAGTGTTTATTTTATTGAACGTCACACATGGTTGGAACAAATCAATTAGAGCATAGCCATTATGTCTAATAGCTTTTTTAATAATTTCTTTCGTGTTTTGCATATCTCCCACAAAAGCCCGTGCTACAAATGTGGCTCCATTGGCTATAGCAACGGCAATAGGATTGAAGGGGTTAAGTATTACTCCGTTTACTTGAACAGGGGTGACCATTCCCTGTTGTGAAGTAGGAGAAGCCTGGCCTTTCGTCAGTCCATAAACCCTATTATCATGAACTATGTTTGTTATGTTAATGTTTCTTCTCATATTGTGGATAAAGTGGTTGCCGCCTTCACCGTACATGTCTCCATCTCCACTTTCAGCTACTACGTATAAATCTGGATTAGTCGCTTTTATGGCAAAGGCAACTGGTAAAGTCCTACCATGAAGACCATTAAAAGCGTTGTTTTTAAAGTAATGAGGGATTTTCGCTGCTTGTCCTATTCCTGAAACGAGTACAAAATTGTTGGGAGTTATTTCTTCCATTTCTTCCAGAGCCTTTTTTAATATATTCAGTATTCCAAAATTTCCACAGCCTGGGCACCAAGCAATGTCTAATTCTTTTTCATTTTCTAGACTAAACATATTTTTTCTTTCTATCATTGTAATTCCTCCCTTATCTTAGCGGTTAGCTCTTCAACTGAAAATGGCATTCCATTGAATTTTAATATCTTACTATCTATTTTTATGCCAGTTTCTGCTCTTATTAACTTTGCAAATTGGCCTGTGGCGTTATTTTCAACATCGATTATTTTTTCTGCCTTCTCTAAAAATTCAACCGCATTTTCCGGGATGGGATAAACTTGGCTAAAATGAAGCATAGCAAGATCCTTGTTATTTATATTTTCTAGAGCTTCTTTGACGACATTATAATTTGAACCCCAACATACGACGAGATATTTGTAGTTATCATTTCCAAAGAATTCAGGAGAAATAAAATCCTCCTTTAAAGCCTCAAATTTTTTGAGTCTTTTTTCCACCATTTTAATTCGGATATCCAAATCTTCCGTTATATGACCTTCCTCGTCATGTTCATCACTATCTACAACAACTAATCCATTACCATAGTTAGGTATACCTCTTGGTGAAACTCCGTTTTTTGCTTTCGAAAGATCATATCTTTTATAATCTTCAGTAGTTTCTACAAAATATTTTTTATTTTCAATTTTGGAAAGGTCCAACTTTTTAACGTTATAATACGAATCAACAAAAAATTGATCTGTCAAAATGAATACGGGGATTTGATATTTATCCGCAATATTAAAAGCCTTTTGAGTTAAATAGAAAGCTTGTTCAAGGCTACCAGGAGAGAAAACCAACCTTGGGAATTCGCCATGTCCAGCGTGTATAACAAGGTTCAAGCCTTCCTGAGCGGTTCTTGTCGGTAAACCTGTTGCAGGAGCAGGCCTTTGGGCTAAGTGAATTACTAACGGGGATTCGATCATCCCAGCTAGAGAAAGTCCTTCTTCCATTAAAGCAAATCCTCCGTCAGAAGTGGTCACCATTGATCTTGCTCCTGCGTACCATCCACCTATTGCCATATTGATTGCGGCTATTTCATCTTCGGCTTGTTCGACTAAAATATCGAAATTTTTTGAAAAATTGGCTAAATCAACTAGAACTCCCGATCCAGGTGTCATTGGATATGAAAAAATTGAATCACAATTGCCTGCTAACGCTCCAAGAGCTACCGCGTCGGTTCCGCTAATTAATAAATCGTCTTTTAAAGATTCGTTTGCAGAGATCTCTATTTTTATCTCTCCACTTTCAGAAAAGTCTTTACCCAATTTGTAACCTTCAGAAGCGGCTTTTAAGTTATCGGAAACAATTTTTTCTCCCTTATCTCCAAATCTTTCTTTTAGATACTCTTCTATAGTCTTTATGTTTGTTTTGAAAAGACCCAAAATTACACCAACAGCAACTATATTTGCATATATTTCGTTACCTATTTCTTTCGCAAT
>JASMTM010000003.1:0-2773 GCA_041694295.1 Petrotogales bacterium | reverse complement strand
GCTTTTTTGAAGATGAGTTATATGATTGGAGAAGAAAATATTGGTAGCTTCGTAAGAAAAAGATACAGGCTGTATCAACGGAAATAAATCTCCATAAAAGCCCATAATCATTCCTGAAAATTTTTTTGTTTATACTATATATTGTGTTATTATATAATTTACCGACCTATATTTATGGTTAATTCATTTTTTAGGAGGGGGTTACATGTTTTCAGTCAGGAAGCGAAACGGCTCAGTTGTCGGCTTTCAATTAGATAAAATTACCACAGCCATAAGGAAAGCTTTCGATGCAACCGATACTCAGTATACAGAAGATGTTCTTGAAAAAATTTCCCTCAGGGTTGTCGCTGACTTTCAGAAAAAAATAGACGATCAAACTATTTTCATCGAAGATATCCAGGATTCTGTGGAGAAAATTCTTGTGGATCTTGGTTTTTCACAGGTTGCTAAAGCCTACATTTTATACAGAAAACAACGAGAAAAAATGAGACAGTTCGATTCATCTATTCTGAATTTTGCCTCAACCGTAAACAACTATCTAGAACAGCGTGATTGGCGCGTTAACGAAAACAGTACGGTAACATATTCTATTGGTGGCCTAATTCTCCACAACAGCGGAACTATAACTGCAAACTACTGGTTAAGCGAAATATATGATGCTCAAATTGGCGAGGCTCATAGAAATGGTGACATTCACATACACGATCTTTCCATGCTAAGCGGTTATTGTGCTGGATGGAGTCTGAAACAACTCATAGAAGAAGGATTGGGTGGAGTCATGGGTAAGGTTTCATCCAAGCCTGCCAGGCATCTTTCAACCCTTGCCAATCAAATGGTAAATTTTCTCGGTATCTTGCAGAATGAATGGGCAGGAGCTCAGGCCTTCAGTTCCTTCGATACGTATCTCGCTCCTTTCGTAAAAATAGATAAACTTGATTTTGAAGAGGTCAAGCAATCAATTCAATCTTTCGTTTTTGGCGTAAATACCCCAAGTAGATGGGGAACACAATCACCTTTTTCCAATATAACCTTAGATTGGGTTGTTCCGAAAAAATTAAAAGACGAACCTGCCTTAGTGGGTGGTAAACCACAGAGTTTCACATACGGCGATTGCCAGAAGGAAATGGATATTATTAACAGAGCATTTCTGGAAATATTACAAGAGGGTGACGCGAACGGTCGAGGATTTCAGTATCCGATACCAACATACAACATAACAAAAGATTTTGACTGGGACAATCCAAACACAGAATTGTTATTCAAGATAACATCAAAATACGGCACACCATATTTCCAAAACTTCATAAATTCCGATCTTGATCCTGATGACGTTAGATCCATGTGCTGTCGATTGCAACTGGATAAAAGAGAGCTGAGAAGAAGGGGTGGAGGCCTGTTTGGCTCAGATGAATTTACAGGTTCAATAGGTGTCGTTACGATCAATTTACCAAGAATCGCCTATCTTAGCGAAAACGAAAAAGATTTTTTCAGCAAACTATCAAAAATGATGGACATCGCGAAACGTAGTTTGGAAGTGAAAAGAGAAGTTATTGAAAAGTTGAACGACGAAGGACTTTATCCTTACACCAAACGTTATCTAAAGAATTTTGACAATCATTTTTCTACCATCGGATTAATAGGAATGAATGAAACTACACTAAACGCACGGTGGTTAAATAAACCACTTTACAAAGAGCAGTCAAGAAGCTTTGCCATAAAGGTACTTGATTTTATGAGGGATAAGATAGCAACATATCAGGAAGAAACAGGACATTTGTATAATCTGGAAGCCACTCCTGCAGAATCCACAACATATCGACTTGCAAAAGTCGACAGAGAAAGATACCCGGGTATCATAACCGCAGGAGACGAAACACCTTATTACACAAATTCTTCGCACCTTCCAGTAGATTTTGATGGTGATATGTTCACTGCCCTCGGTAATCAAGAAGACCTCCAGGCAAAATATACTGGTGGTACAGTTTTCCACACCTTCCTGGGCGAAAAAATTTCGGATTGGAAGGTCACCAGAAATCTGGTTGAAAAAATTGCTACTAACTATCGAATCCCATATTTCACGATTTCACCAACCTATTCCATCTGTCCTGATCACGGTTACATAACCGGCGAACACTATGAATGCCCGCATTGTGGAAAAACAGCAGAGGTTTACTCAAGAATAACCGGATATTACAGGCCGGTACAGCACTGGAACCGTGGAAAAAAGGAAGAATTCAAACATAGAAAAGAATATGATGTTTCAAAGGGTGATACTGATGAAGTTCGCAGGATGGCAAAAAGTGAGTCTGGTGGACTATCCGGAGAAAATCGCAACGACAGTCTTTACCTCAGGTTGTAATTTTGACTGTGCTTACTGCCACAACGCTCAACTGAAAAAATTCATTGACAATAATATTACTGAAGATGAGGTATTTGAGTACATAAAAAAACATATCAATATGATTGACGCACTAACAGTTACAGGTGGCGAACCATCGTTATGGGATGATGAACTGATTTCGTTTTTTATGAGATGCAAGAATAAATTTCAGCATAAGTTACTAAAAGTAGATACGAACGGAAGCAGGCCTGACTTTCTTAAGAAAATAAGCAAACTAATAGATTATGTAGCCATAGATCTTAAATCACTTGATTATTCACAATTTTCAGTAATTACGCTTGATGTTATCAAAGAAAGTCTTGAAATTGTAAAAACCTTTGCTAATTACGAAATTAGGATAACAGCTTATCCCCCTTACGTGAAACAAGAAGA
>JASMTM010000002.1:0-2643 GCA_041694295.1 Petrotogales bacterium | reverse complement strand
TACTAAAAACCAGACACACCTCGTCGCCGCGCGGTACTCCTCTCGTTAAGCGAAAAACACGTTGTACGATAGTTCGTTGTACGTTGTTCGGAAGTAAAAAAATTAGAAATAAAAGATTAGAAAAAATTGAATTTGGAAAGATGTTGTGGAAAATAATAAGAAAAGTAGGTGATTTGGTTGAAGATGGTTTATAAGGATGTTACGTGGACGGATTTTGATTTGCTTGAGAACTTTATGAGAGATGTTTTTATTAAGCTTAGTGTGCCTGAAGAGGATGCGAAGATTTGTGCTGAGGTGTTGATTACCTCAGATAAACGCGGGATTGATTCTCATGGAATTGGGAGATTCTATCCTATTTATGTTGTAAGACTGAAAGCAGGTATACAGGAACCTGTTACAAAACTTGACATAATCAACGAAAGCCCAACTACAGCGGTGATAGACGGAAATCATGGTATGGGTCATGTTATTGGATACAAATCCATGAAGATGGCAATAGATAAAGCCAAGGAATACGGTATGGGGATGGTAGCTGTTAGAAACTCAACGCATTATGGAATAGCAGGCTACTATGCTCTGATGGCTGCAGAAAATAATATGATAGGTATGACCGGGACAAATGCGAGACCTTCAACTGCACCAACATTCGGTGTTGAACCTATACTGGGAACAAATCCCTTTACACTTGGTCTGCCAACAGATGAAGATTTTCCGTTCATCTTTGATGCTGCGACCAGCGTATCTCAAAGAGGGAAAATCGAAGTGTATGACAGAGCAGGGAAGGATATTCCTGAAGGTTGGGTTATAGGAGAAGATGGCCAGATTAGAACAGATACATCTGAAATTCTCAAAGATTTGAAGAAAGGAAAGGCTGCTTTGTTACCACTGGGTGGCAAAGGTGAGGATAATGCAGGATATAAAGGATATGACTTCTCTGCCTTTGTAGAAATTCTCTCAGCTGCACTTCAGGGAGGAAGCTTTCTTAAGGCATTATCCGGTTATGATGAAGATGGGAACAGAACACATTACAAGCTTGGTCACTTTTTTATAGCTATTAATGTGGAAGCATTTACTGAAGCAGATAAATTCAAAAAGACTGCTGGTGATATTTTAAGAGATCTCAGGAATTCGAAAAAAGAACCTGGAGCAGAGAAAATCTACACAGCAGGTGAAAAGGAATATCTGGCCTGGCAGGAGAGAAAGAACAAAGGGGCACCTGTAAACAAGGTTATAAAACAGCAGCTGATGGAACTAAGAGATGAGTACGGTCTTAATGAATACACGTTCCCCTGGGAGGAAGAGAATTGACTCCAGAAGAATTATCACTTAAAAAACATAAGGAATGGCATGGAAAGTTAAAAATAGTATCTAAAGTCAAGGTAAATACACGAGAGGATCTAACGCTTGCATACACTCCTGGAGTTGCTGAACCGTGTAAAGAGATTTATAAAGATAAAAATGAAGTCTACAAATACACTTTCAAGGGAAATACTGTGGCTGTTGTGACCGATGGAACAGCGGTCCTTGGACTGGGAGATATTGGGCCTGAAGCTGCTTTACCTGTCATGGAAGGAAAATCAGTCTTGTTCAAGGAATTTGCTGGAATTGATGCCTTTCCTATATGTTTGGACACAAAAGATGTAGATGAAATCGTGAACACTGTAAAATATATCTCACCTGTATTTGGAGGTATTAATCTGGAAGATATTTCTGCGCCAAGGTGTTTTGAAGTTGAAGACAGATTAAAGGCTGAGCTTGATATTCCCGTATTTCATGACGATCAGCACGGAACCGCGATAATCGTTCTCGCAGGACTGATAAATTCCTTTAAGCTACTCGATAAAGACCATTCATCAAAGGTCGTTGTTAATGGTGCAGGAGCTGCGGGTACAGCAATAACGAAACTGTTGCTAACCTTCGGTTTCAAAAACGTAATTGTTTGCGATAAACACGGAATACTTGATGCAAAGGATGAAAAAATAAATTTTGCTCAAAAAGAATTAGCAGGGTTAACAAATCCTGAAAACATAAAAGGCGATTTATCCAGAGCTTTAAAGGGCGCAGATATTTTCATTGGAGTTTCTGCCCCAGATATTGTTAATGAAGAAATGATCAGATCGATGAATAAAGACCCTATTGTATTTGCCATGTCCAATCCAGTACCTGAAATTACGCCTGATAAGGCAAAGAACGCTGGAGCGAAGATAATTGGCACTGGAAGATCGGACTTTCCAAATCAGGTGAACAATGTACTTGCATTTCCTGGTATTTTCAAAGGCGCATTGAAAACAAGAAAACAAATAACGGATGATATGAAGATCGCGGCTTCTTACGCCATAGCTAATATGGTTCCTGAAGAAGAACTGAATTATGAATATATTTTGCCTGAACCATTCAAACCGGGAATTGCTGATGCAGTAGCTGAAGCGGTAGCAAGGAGCGCATAAAAAACGTCCATCGTCCATCACTTCGTTTCGTCCAACGCTGACGCTTCGTCCAACGCTTGCCTATGGCAAGCTTCGTCCATCGACTGATCCAAAGAATCAGAAAACGTTGTCGGTTGTACGTTGTAGGTTGTACGTTTAGGAACCGTTGTACGTTGTGCGTTGTGGGTTGTACGTAAGTTCAAAAACACTAAACCAT
>JASMTM010000001.1:0-3922 GCA_041694295.1 Petrotogales bacterium | reverse complement strand
TTCAAATATTCCAAAATATGCCTATCAAACAGCCAAAATCATTTTAAGGACATTCAGAGATTATAAACCATTTAAATTATTTGGATTCATTTCATTATTTCTTTTAATAATTGGATTTGGGTTTTTATCTGTAATGTTTTACTCAAAGTTTACTACAGGGACTTTTACTCCCTATAAATGGAGTGGAATGGCAGCTGGTGTGATTTTCCTTTCATCTTTTATTTTTCTACTATTAGGGTTTATTCTGGATATGTTTGCCAGAATGAGACATAATCAGGAAGAAATACTATTTCATTTAAAGAACAGAAATGGAAACTAAAGAGCTTCCATCGATAACATTTATTATTTCAACAGGAAGAACAGGTACTCAGTTTTTTGCGAATTATTTATCGCAGAATCGACAAAAGGCTCTTTGTCTTCACGAACCACATCCTTCACGACGATTTAAATGGTATTCGAACTTTTATCTGGAAAACAAGCTTTCTGGTAACTTTATAGCTAACCAGTACATAAGCACCCGCAAAAGAGTTTTTAATACATTTCAGGGTGATAGTTATATAGAGTCGAGTAATTTTATTTTTGGTTGTATTGACCCAATTGCAACAATTATCGATGAAGTAAAAGTTATACATATCATCAGGCATCCTGTGAATTATATTATCTCTCATCTTAATAAAGGATTTTGGAATGGCATAAAAGGCTTTACAGCAAGAAATATTCCCGGATGGCTTGAATATATTGATAAGGACATCAAAAAAAGCAACGACCCGGTATTGATACTTGCCGCCAGATGGATTTATGTAAACGAAATTATAGCTCATTATGAAAACAGATATCCATTCCTTTCATTCCGTTTTGAGGATTTGTTTAGTAGAAGAGATAGTAATGCTTCTGTAAAGCTTAATCAAATCCGGAATTTTGTGGGATGCGAAGCTATGGATGAGAAAGATAATCTGAATTATCTCTCGAAACCAGCCAATAAATCCAAAAAATCAATTTCTGATCAATGGAATATCGAAAAAAAACATCTTGATTATCTTATGAATAATGGTAAAAATCTACTTTCTAAATTCAACTATGAACTCTGAAGATTATGAGTAAGTGGATAAAGTACTTTGTTTACATTTCTTTTCTATTTTTAATCTACTATCTGTGGAAGGCTGAATTTTTGTTTTTCCCTAAAGTGGAAAATTACTTTTTTCTCCTTGTTTCGTTTTTCTTTTTATTTGGTGGATTCATAACAAAGAGTCTTGTTTGGGTGGAGACATTACGGTCAAAGCAATACCCGGTTTCATTCAGGCATGGGTTTGTTTCAGTTGGTTTATCAGAACTGGGAAAATACATACCTGGAAAACTCTGGATAATTCTTGGTAGAGCCGGGTATGTTTCATCACAATATGGGTATAAACTCAAAGATTCTTCATATCTCTCATTATACACACAAGTAATAACAATTTGGACAGGATTGCTTATTGGAGGTCTCGGAGCCTTCTTTGTTGATTTGCCGCCGCAATGGGTAATAATATTAACATGTGGAATATTTATTTTATCCTTGGTTTTGTTTATTCCTGAAATTCAGGTCTATCTTATAAAGATATTCAATAGAATCTTTAAAAGAAACATTACCATACCTTACATATACCTTAAAGATCTGAAAAAGATTGTTTTTTATTATTTTTTTGATTGGATAGTTCGGATTGTAGGGTTTGCTTTTTTACTTGCTTCGCTGTCGGGTAACGCTTTTAGTTTTGAGTTTCTCCCTGCATATCCACTGTCAATTACTCTCGGAATACTTTCAATGATTGCTCCCGGAGGCTTGGGTGTCAGAGAGGGAATTTTGATATTTTGGATGCATAAAACAGGAATGCCAACTGAGAGTGCAACAGCTATTGCTATGACAACAAGACTATGGATGCTTTTTGGAGAATTGGTTATATTCGCCTCTGCAATCATATTAGATAAGTTTCTCAAGAGAAAGTAAAGTACAATATTCATTACTTAAAGGTTTTCGAAAATAGTAATGTCCGCATTCAAACGAATAGAAGATGTTGAAAGCTAAGAAAATTTACTCCATTATTTCAATTGCTATTATTTTCATAGCAGTTGTCCTTGTTAACTTCAGCCATCATAAATGGCTTAGGGAAGATGTTATTGAGTTTGATATAAAAGCATACTACTCCTATCTTCCAGCAACATTTATTTACGACGATATTAAGCTGGATTTTCTCGATGATAATCCTAGGATTTATGATGAAATGTGGCCTGTTGACTTACCAAATGGGAATAAGCTCATCGTTACATCTTATGGAATGTCCCTGATGTATTCTCCCTTCTTTTTTCTTGCCCACGCTTATGCTTCGTTGAGCGATGTATATGCCGCTGATGGCTACTCCGTACCTTACAGGTTCGCAATTAATTTTAGTTCCGTTGCGTTTCTTCTTCTTGGACTTTTTTACCTCAGAAAACTACTACAAAAATTCTATAAAGATTGGATTGTTGCATTAGTATTAATTCTGGTTGGAATTGGAACGAACCTTGCATATTTTACTACCTATAAGGCTCCTATGCCTCACTCCTACAATTTCGCTTTAATAACCATGTTTTTGTATTATACTATCAACTGGTATGAGAAGCAGTCAAGAAAAGGAATCGTTATTTTGGGGTTACTGTTTGGATTAATTGTATTAATCAGACCAACAAATATTTTAGTACTTTTTTTGTTTCTTTTATGGGATGTGAAGACATGGAAAGAACTGACAGGCAGAATAACATTCCTCCTCAAAAGGTTTGATTATGTCTTGATAATGCTAGCGATTTTTTTACTCGTTTGGTTTCCTCAGTTTTATTACTGGAAAATCATTACAGGAGATTGGATTTTTTATACCTATGGTGCTAAAGATGCTTCCTTCTTTTGGGGCAATCCGCAGATTTATAACATCCTTTTCAGTTATAAAAAGGGATGGTTTGTATACACCCCAGTTATGCTCTTTGCTGTAGTTGGTATATTTTTTCTTTTGAGAAATAAAAAAGGCGCGTTTTGGCCAATTTTAATATTTACAATAATTAATATTTATGTTCAGTCGTGTTGGTGGTGCTGGTGGTTTGGTGGAGGTTATAGTATTAGAGTATTCATTGACTCATACGGAATTCTGGCTTTGCCTTTAGCTAATCTTATCTATTTATCTTCAAAGCATAGTGTAATGAAATACGCGTTGCCTGGGGTGTTATTAATACTTACTTGGTATAACACCTTCCAAATCCAGCAATTCCGCAATAATGCAATACATTGGTGGTGGAATAATAAGGAAGCCTATTGGGAGAACTTTCTGAAAAAGAAGCCAACTCACAAATACTGGGATTTAGTTCGTGTACCTGATTATTATAAGGCAAGAAAAGGAGAGTATGAAGCCATTACTGTAGTTGAAAAGAACAGAAGGGATCTTTGGAGGAAATTCCGGGATAGACATATTAGAAAGCTTAAAAGAAATAACCAACTCATAGATAGTTTGAAACATGAATCAAATCTGACCGGATCTGAACTTGAAACAGCGCTTAAAAACATAGCTTCTGAAGAAATGAATATTGTTTTAAACAACAACAAGAAGAAATTGAAGGAAAAAATTAATGAAAATAACTCTTGGAAAAAGTTCCTTCGAAGAAAGGCTAAACAACTTGAAGTTCCCTATGATTCTTCCATGAGGTTGGAAATCGATCACTTGATAAATTCTCATTATGATTAAGATTGTAGCTTTATGGCTTTAGTTTATAACGGGCTTTAGATATTCCTTTGTAAAAGCTACAACACCATTTGTATTCAAATGGTGATGATCATAGAAATATTTCTTTTGATGAAGGTATACCTTTGAGTAGTCATACGTATCGACACCGTGTTTCCTATTCATCTCTTCCATAAAATCCATAA